>UQZH01000035.1 GCA_900545445.1 uncultured Collinsella sp.
GTCCTCGCCCGTCTCGATGGCGAGCGGGGCTGTCAACTCCAGTACCTCGCAGCCCTCGGCCTGGGCACCGGCGATCTCGGCGTCCTGGGCCGTCATGTCGCAGATGCGACGGCGGTAGACGATACTTACCTTTTCGGCACCGCAGCGCACAGCAGAGCGAGCCACGTCCATGGCAACGTTGCCGCCGCCGATGACGCACACGCGCTGGCCACTTAGGTCGGGCAGCTCGTCATCGCCGATGGCGCGCAGCATCTTGACAGCCGACTCAACACCGGGCGCCTCTTCGCCCGGAAGGCCGAGCTTCTTATCGCTGTGGGCACCGATGGCCAAGTAGACGGCATCGAACTCGTCGCGCAGACGGGCGAGCTCCTCACCGCTCACGGAGTGATCGAGCTCCACGTCGATGCCGGCGCTCAAGATCCAGTCGACCTCGGCCTGCAGGCGCTCGCGCGGCAGACGATAGCTGGGAATGCCGTAGCGCAGCATGCCGCCCAGGTGGTGGCGCTGCTCAAAAATGGTCACCTTGTGGCCCATCACGGCCAGGTAGTAGGCGCATGAAAGGCCGGCCGGGCCGCCACCGATAACGGCAACGTTGCGGTCGCTGTCGTTGGCGATGGCCTGGGCGCGCAACTTGGGCAGCACGGCGGTCATGGCCTCGCGGGCGGCCTTGAGCTTGCTGGCGCGAATCTGGGCGCCCTCGGGCTCGTAGAATGCACGCTCGCAGGCACGGCCGCAGGGATGCGGGCAGATGGTGCCGGTAATGAACGGCAGGGCGTTGCGCTCGATGATGATGTTGAGTGCGTCCTCGAAGCGGCCCTCGTCAACAGCCGCCAGATAGGCGGGGATATCCTGCTGGATGGGGCAGCTCGTGCGGCACGGCGTGGTAAAGCAGTCGGAAAGCGGGCTCTTGCCGGCGACCTTGCGATCGGGCAGCGGGCGCAGCGGCTTCTTGTAGAGCGGGTTGGTGAGCGAATCAGTCTGGATCGCGGTCACGGCGTCGAGAGAGACGCCCGCGAACGGCTTGCCGTCCAGGTCGGCAAACTCGCCGGCCATCTGGCTAAAGCGCTCGTAACCGCCGGGCTTGAGCACGTCGGTCGCCAGGGTGACGGGCCAAATGCCGGCGTCATACAGGGCGCGGATGTTGTAGACCGTGGCGCCGCCGGAGTAGCTGATACGCAGCTTGCCATCAAACTGCTCGGTAATGCGGCGGGCAGCCTCGATGGTCAGCGAGAACAGCGAACGGCCGGACATGTACATCTCGGTGGAGGGCAGCTCGTTTCTCGTCACGTCGACGGGAAACGTGTTGGTCAGCTTGACGCCAAACTCCAGGCCGCGCTCGGCGCACAGGGCAATCAGGCGCTCGAACATAGGCACGGCATCGGCCCACTGCAGGTCCTCGCGGAAGTGCGTGTCATCGAAGACGATGTAGTCAAAGCCCAGCTCGTTCAGACGCTGGCGGGCAAACTCATAGCCCAGCAGCGTGGGGTTGCACTTGATGTAGGTGTTGAGGCCCTTCTCGGTGATCAGATAGGTCGCGATGCGCTCGATCTCCGCCGGCGGGCAGCCATGCAGCGTTGACTCGGTAATGGAGTTGGAGACGCGCGCCGGGATGGACTCGACAAACGCGGCATCGACATGCTCAAACTTGTCCAGGTTGGCGAGCGCCCACGTGCGGCACTCGTTCCAGACGTCGGAGCCGCTGGCGTCCTTCATGCCCTCGATGTAGGCATCGACCTTGGGGCTCTTGATGCCCTCGAGGTCATAGCCCACGGACATGTTAAAGACAAAACCGTCCGGGCTGCCCAGGCCGTACTCGCGAGCGATCAGGTGGCAGGCAAACCATGCCTTCACGTACTCGGCAAAGGCCTGCGGAACCTCGAGCTCGGTCGACCACTCGCAGTTGTAGCACTCGTCCTGCGCCACAATGCAGGGCTTGTTCACACACTTGGAGAGCTCCTCGCCGTCCATAACCTGGACGGTCTTGAGCTCAAAGAAGCGGGAACCGGCCACGTAGGATGCCACGATGTTCTGGGCAAGCTGCGTATTGGGGCCGGCGGCCGGGCCAAACGGAGTCTCGATGCGCTCGTCAAAAATGGGAAGCGCACCCTCCTGATTGGTCGTGACCATCTTACGCACGCCAAAGATGGCGCCCTGGGTCTTGTGCTCCTCGATGATCCAGTTCATCAGCTGCGAAAACGGGATCGGCCTCATGATGTCGCTCATAGTGAGCTCCTCTCTGTAACGCCCGGCGAGACCGCGCGGCGGGCGCAAATACGGTGTAGCGCTAGCACAGCGCCGGCGACCCCGCGGAGGTCGCCTATACGCGCGTCGGATGCGGCGAAACATCCGGCGCGCGTGAATCTACTTGTAATTAGTAGGTGCGATCGTTGAGCGTGCTCCAGAGCTTCTTGGACTCAGCCATGGTCCACGCGTTGATCTTGTCCTCATCAATCCCAACGAACTCGCGATCCTTGTACAGGACGCGGCCGTTGATGATGGTGGTGCGGCAGTTTTTGCCCATCATGCCAAAGAGCATGTGGCCGTCGATGTTCTCCTCGCTCAGCGGCGTAAAGGGCTTGTAGTCCATGACGATGACGTCGGCGGCAGCGCCGGCCTCGAGCACACCGAGCTTGCGATTGAAGTACTTGCTCGCCATCTTGGCGTTGTTCTCGAACAGCATGGTCATGGCCTCGCACCAGCCCACGTTGGGCATAGCGGCGTTGTGGCGCTGAATGATCAGGAAGACCTTAAGGCTCTCGAGCATATCGTGGGTGTAGGCGTCAGTACCCATGCACACGGGGATGCCGCGGCGGAAGAACTCGAGCACGGGGGCGCAGCCCACGGCGTTGCCCATATTGGATTCGGGGTTGTTGACGAGCCAGGTGCCGGACTCCTTGACGATATCCATCTCGGCAGGCGTCACGTGGATGCAGTGGCCCAGCATGGTGTCGGGACCCAGCAGGTTGTGCTGCAGCAGGCGCTCGACCGGGCTGATGCCACCGCGGTTGAGGCGGGAATCCCACACGTCGTTCATGCCCTCGCACACATGGATGTGGAAGCCGGTCAGGCCGTTGTTGGCCTCGGCCATCTTGTCCATGGTCTCGTCCGAAAGCGTAAAGGTGGCATGTCCGCCAAACATGGCGGCGATCATGTGGTTATCGTTATCGCGACGCTCCTTGGCGGCCCACTGGGCAAACTCGGCGTTCTCGGCAATGGCCTGGTCGCATTTTTCCTGGCCGCGGCGATCGGAGACCTCGTAGCACAGGCACGAACGCATGCCCAGCTCCTGAGCTGCATCCTTAATGGTAAAGAGGCTTCCCGGGATCTCGCAGAAGCTCGCGTGGTGGTCGAAGATCGTGGTGACACCATCGCGAATGGAGTCCAGAATCGTGGCATAGGCGCTTGCCTTGGTGCCGTCGAGCGTCAGATTGTCGTCGATCTTCCACCACTGCTGCTCGAGATTCTCCAGGAAGTTGGTGGGGTTGCAGCCCTTAATGGCAAGGCCGCGGGCCAGACCCGAGTAGATGTGGGTGTGGCAGTTGATGAGTCCGGGCATGATGAGGTTGCCCTGGGCATCGACGTACTCGGCATCCGGGTACTTGGCCTTGAGCTCGCACTCGGGACCTACTTCGACGATCGTATCTCCGTCAATGGCGACCGCACCGTTTGGAATGAACGGGGCCTGAGCATTGCGGGTAAAGACGGAACCGTTAGCGACCAGAAGCATAAATGCTCCCTTCAACATCAGGGGCGGGGTTTGACACCTCTGACATGGCGGAGTGCGAAGCGCCGGCCTACACCGGAAACGGGCCCTCTCCCGTCAACGCTTCACCAAAGGGACAAACCCTTTGAAGTGCGGCTTGGCACCGCATGACGTCGGCGGACGAGGCGATGCGCCCGCCGACGAATAGCACCGAATTGGTTACTTCTTGCTCTCGGGCAAGACCAGATCCACGGCAGCGTCCTTGGCAGCATCGATGTGCTGAGCCACGACCGGCGTCTGCGGAAGGATCAGGTTAAGGACAATGGCCATGATGGCGGTGGGGGTTACGGCATTGGAGCCGATGACGGTGGGCACCCAGGTGGGCATACCCTCACCGGCAAGGCAACCGCTGGCCATCCAGATACCCAGGCCAAAGACGACGGAGGTACCGACGATGGTGGTAGTGCGCTGCGTGAGGCCCTCGCGGGTGAACATGCGCACGCCGTTCATGGTGATGGTGCCAAAGACGCCGACGGTCGCGCCGCCGATGACGGGCTGCGGGATAGCGGAAAGGACGGCAGAGAGCTGCGGGAACAGGCCGGCGATGGCAAAGACGGCCGCGATGATCACAAAGACCCACTTGTTGACGACCTTGTTGGAGCAGATGATGCCCACGTTCTGGCCAAGGGCGCTGGTGGGAAGACCGCCCAGCAGGCCGCCGACCATAGAGGTGAGGCCCTGGGACACGATAGCGCCGGAGAGCTCGCGCTCGGTGGGCATACGGTCGATGGAGCCCAGGCAGGCGGCGGAGACGTCACCGATAACCTGGATGGCAACCATGGGGAACACGACGGCGAGGGTAATGCAGACCTCGGGATCAAACTCGAGCGCGTAGGGCATGAGCTTGGGAAGGGCGAAGACCTGAGCGGTGGCGACGCTGGAGAAGTCGATCATGCCAAAGGGGATGGAGACGATCATACCGACGATCATGCCAAAGAACACGGATCCCAGCTTGAGCGTGCCCTTGCCAAAGTTGGCGAGCGCAAAGACCACGGCGAAGGTGATAAGAGCGACGCACCAGGCCTGCGGAGTGCCCCACAGCGGCGTACCCATACCGCCGGCCATATACTTGACGGCCGTGGGATACAGCGAAACGCCGATGGAGAAGATGACCGTACCGGTCACGACGGGCGGGAACAGCCACTTGATCTTGCTGTAGGCAAGACCAAAGAGGACCGCGACGGCGCCACCGACGATCTCGCCGCCCAGCAGCGCACCAAAGCTAAAGCCCGAGGCTCCCATGGCCTGCAGGGCCGGCAGGAACGCGAACGAAACGCCCATGACGATGGGCAGGCCGCCGCCGATGCGACGGAAGGGAGCGAAGGCCTGAAGGGCCGTGTCGATCGCCGAAAGAATGAGCGCGACCTGGATGATGTCGGTGCTCTGCTGGCTATTAAAGCCATAGACGCCGGCCATGATGACCGCCGGGGTAATGATGCCGGCAAACGATGCCAGTACGTGCTGAAGGGCACACGGGATCATTTCCTTAACGGGAGGCACGCCTTCGCGAGTGAACAGGGCTTCAGTGCCGTTCGTAACCGTCTCCTGGGTCATTTGACCACCAATCCTCGAAGTAGTTGTTTTCGCATCTAACGCTCTATTGTGACGCAGTGCGGGGTTGAGGTTGTGCCTTCATTGCATATCGTATTAAAGATGATTCTCATTCTCAATAATAATTTTTTGTTATCAGACTATTCTTCAGCTGAGATAACGCATTTCCGCAGGTCATGAAAGTGTCTGGTCAAAATAACATCTAACTTTTCTTTTGGTCAACCGTTTACCGCCAAATATCTACCGCTCATCTGTATTACGCAATGTACCTGCGGATATACGAGATGGTGGGCAGCGTGTTACCATGAGAAAAAATTGTTATGAACATTTCCGATTTCACCCAAAGGAGTTGCCCGTGAACGAGACCGTACGCCGCTTTTTGCCGATGGTCGATTTTCTGGAGCAGGTACTCGGCAAGAACAGCGAAATCGTGCTGCACGATTTCTCGGATCCCGACCACGCCATCGTCGATATTCGCAACGGCATCGTGAGCGGCCGTAAGGTCGGCGGTCCTGCCACCGATCTGGCGCTCAAGATCATGCACGACCCCAAGTATTGCGACCTGCCGTTTATTACGGGCTACGAGGGGCGCGGTGCCGGCGGCAAGACGTTGGAGTCAGCGACGTACTTTATCCGCGAGAATGACAAGATCGTCGGTATGCTCTGCGTCAACACCGACCTCTCGACTGTGCGCTCCATCAACGCCATGGCGCAGCAGCTCATGGCGTGCTTCGACGCGGCGCCGACGCGCACGGAGCCCGCCCCTATCGAGGTCGAAAGCCTTTCGGAGTCCACACAGGAGCTCATCGACCGCAGCATTGCCGAGTTGCTGAGCGCGCGCGGGCTGGATGTAGCGTCGCTTGGTCAGAGCGACCGCGTGGACGTCATTCGCCACCTCAACGGTAACGGGGTGTTCATGCTCAAGGGCGCCGTGGCCTGCGCCGCCACCGCGCTGGGCATCTCGGAGCCCAGCGTCTACCGCTACCTGCAAAAAGTTCGCAAGGAAGGCTAACCCGCTGACTCCTTGGGGACGGAGGAAAACGGATCATTTTTGTCGCATCGCTTGACAAAAGACCCTGCAGTTCACACGCACTGCAGGGTCTTTTTGCATGTCATGTTTAGTTGTTGCCAACACCTTAGAGAGCGGCGACGACCTCGATCTCGACCAGACCGCCGGCCGGAAGAGCGGCAACCTGGAAAGCACTGCGCGCGGGGAACGGAGCCTCGAACTTGGAGGCGTAGATCTCGTTCACGGCAGCGAAGTCGGCAATGTCGGCCAGATAGACCGTGGTCTTAACGACATCGGCAAAGGTGGCGCCGGCAGCGGTCAGCAGAGCCTCGACGTTAGCAAGGGACTGCTTAGCCTGGGCCTCGACGCCCTCGGGCATCTTGCCGGTTGCGGGGTCGATGCCCAGCTGGCCGGACAGGAACACCATGTTGCCGGTCTGGATGCCGGGGGAATACGGGCCGATGGCTGCAGGTGCGTTATCGGAAGACACGACGGTCTTGCTCATGTTTTTCTCCTTACGATCAGATAGAGAGCGTGAGCGCGGCGTTCACACCGGGAGGCACAATTCGGTCTGAACACCGCGCTTGATTTGGGATAGTACTCAAGGTTTCCGCGCGATGCAAGATTATTATCACGTTGCGAGAATATTTTATCGCCCAACGGTGCCTGTCGGCCGCTGAACGGCACGACCGGACAGTGAAGCTCAAAATGATCCGTTTCCCTCCGTCCCCATCGGATCAGGCGATCCATAGGGGACAGAGGGAAGCGGATCATTTTTGCTGCAAGGGCTGCTGAAGACTTTATCCTGCTTGGGCCACAGGGCTCGTCCGCCGCAACAGCACCACTATACTTTTGAGTATCTGAGCATTTTGAAAGGCAGGATATGACCGCAACCGCCAGTCGAACCACCAACCGCAGACCCGAGCTTTTGGCGCCCGCCGGAGGACCCGAGCCCTTTGCCGCCGCACTCGCCGCCGGGGCAGACGCCATCTACTGCGGCATGGGCAGCTTCAACGCCCGCCGCAAGGCCACCAACTTTACCGACGAGGCCTTTGAGCAAGCCTGCCGCGCCGCACATCTAGCCGGGTCGCGCGTCTACGTCACGGTCAACATCGTCATCAAGCAGTCCGAGATGGGCGAAGCGCTGCAACTCATCCATCGCTGCTCCACGCTGGGCGCCGACGCCTTCATCATCCAGGACTGGGGTCTGTTCTTTGAGGTCAAGCGCACGATGCCCGGCATCGAGACACATATCTCGACCCAGGCGAACATCCATGACGACCGCGGAACCCTTTGGTGCCGCGAGCAGGGCGCCGACCGCGTGACCCTCTCGCGCGAGCTTTCCATCGACGAGATTGCCGCCATTCACGATGCCGCGCCCGATGTGGACCTTGAGGTCTTTAGCCATGGCGCCATCTGCTTTTGCTACTCGGGCCTGTGCCTGCTTTCGAGCTTTGCCATGGCGGGACGATCGGCCAACCGTGGCATGTGCGCCCAGCCCTGTCGCCTGCCTTACGAGCTGATCGACGAGAACGGTCGCGCGCTCTCCCCTGCCGGTCGCGAGCGTGCGCTATGCCCGCGTGACACCAACACCTCACAGCTTGTTCGCCGTCTGTATGACGCCGGCGCCGCATCGCTCAAGCTCGAGGGCCGCATGAAGGCGCCCGATTACGTGTACTCCATCGTTGATGTGTATCGTCACGAAATTGACGACATGCTATCCGGAGCCACCGTTACCAAGGACGAGGAAGCTGCCCGCCAGCGCCAGCTCAAGCGCTGCTTCAACCGCGACTTTACGCACGCTTATCAGGACGGCACCTCGGGCGACGAGATGATGAGCTATGAGCGTTCCAACAACCGCGGCCAGATCGTGGGCACGGTGCTGGGCAGCCGCCCGGCCAACCGCGATGTGCGCGGCCTCAAGCCCGACGACCGCCGTCGCCGTGCCGCCATCGCCCGCATTGAGCTGTTTGAGCCCGTGGGCAAGGGCGACCTGCTGGAGCTTCGCCACGATAACGAGTTCGACCAGTTCCTGACCACCATTGCCGCCGATGATGCCGCCGTGGGCGACATCATCGAGTGTCGCGTGCCCCGCAGCATGCCCGAGGGCTGCCGCGTCCGCGTGATTCGCAGTCAGCGTGCCATTGACGCCGCCGGCGCCGCGCTCAAGCGCGATGTGCTGCGCCGCCGCGCCGTAGATGTGTCCGTCGTGGCGCGTCTGGGCGAGCCGTTTACCGTTACGCTCACCTGCTGCGACGACCCCGCGCTCACCGCCACCGCCACGGGCTTCACCGTCGAGGCCGCCAAGACCCGCGCGGTCGAGGCATCCGACCTGGTGGAGCACGTCGGCCGCATGGGTTCCTCGCCCTTTGAGGCAGCGAGCTTTGATGTGGCGCTCGATGAGGGCTGCGGCATGGGCTTCTCCGCCGTGCACAAGGTGCGCGCTGCCGCCTGCAAGGCGCTGGAGGAGGCCATTCTGGCACCGTATGAGGAGCGTGCGAAAACGCTCGAGATTCCGGGGCTCGACAAATGTACGCGCGCCATGCCCGAGCATTACCGCGATGAGCCGCAGATCTGCGCCGCCGTCACCACGCTCGAAGCCGCCGAGGCAGCTCGTGCCGAGGGCGCCACGCGCATCTACATGACCACCGATGCGCTCGAGGCTGTCGGACTCTCCCCTGCCGATGCATTTGAGCAGGGCATCATACCCGTACTCGACGAGGTCTGCCGCGCCGTCGACCACGAGCGCGTCGATCCCTGGATTAATGCCGGAGCCACCGTCGCCGTCGGCAATATCTCCGAGCTCGCCGTAGCCGTGCATGCCGGCGCCACGGCGGAGGTCCGCTCTTGCCTGCCGGTGCACAACACGCCCTGTATGGAGGCGCTTGCCAAGCGCGGAGCCGGTGCGTTTTGGCTCTCGCCCGAGATCACGCTCGACGAGATTGTCTCGCTCGGCGCCGCCGCGCCCGCGGCTCTGGGCATCACCGTTTTCGGCCGTCCGCGCGTCATGACAAGCGAGCATTGCATTCTGCAGGTTGCCAACGGCTGCATCCACGATTGTGCCAACTGCCGCCTGCGTGCCCGCAAGCTCTCGCTCAAGAATATCGATGGAAAGGTCATGCCCGTCCGCACCGATATCCACGGCCGCTCTCGCCTGTACGAC
This sequence comes from uncultured Collinsella sp., assembly GCA_900545445.1. Classification (GTDB taxonomy): domain Bacteria; phylum Actinomycetota; class Coriobacteriia; order Coriobacteriales; family Coriobacteriaceae; genus Collinsella. Next base: position 9,487 of record UQZH01000035.1, read on the forward strand.
GCCTACCCCATCGACCTCACGCCGCAGGTTCCTCAGCTGCTCGATGCCGGTGTGCGTCGTCTCATGGTGGACGGAACGCTGCTCGAGACGGATGAGGTGGGCCGTGCCGTCGCCCGCGTCCGTCGTGCCGTCGAAGCAGCGCAGGCCGGCCGCAAGCCCGCCGCCCGCCTACGCGGGGCGACCTCGGGCTGCATGTTTGTGGGAATCAGCTAACCGAAAGGCTTACACGTGAACGAAGAACCTCAAGTCCTCTACTGCGACGCCTGGCTCATGGCCATCGACAAACCCGCCGGCATGATCGTACACGGTGACGGCACCGGCGAGCGCACGCTCACCGACTACGCCAGCGACCTGCTGCTGGCGATGGGCGACGGCTTTGCCGCGACCGACATGCAGCCGCTCAACCGCCTGGACCGCGACACCACCGGCGTGGTGTTGTTCTCGCTCGACAAGCAGACGCAGCCCGCCTTTGACCAGATGGTCATCGACCACGCTTTCGAAAAGCACTACCTGGCGCTCGCCGAGGGCAAGATCGACTGGAACGAGAAGCTCATCGACAAGCCCATCGCCCGCGACCGCCACGACAGCCGCAAGATGCGCGTCGGTGCCAGCGGCAAGCCGTCTCAAACGCGCGTGAAGGTGCTCAAGCGTCTTAAGAGCCGTCGTGGCCTGCCCACGCGCTCGTATATCGATGTCGAGCTGCTCACCGGCCGTAAGCATCAAATCCGCGTGCATCTGGCCAGCGAGCATCACCCCCTGGTTGGCGACGACCTGTACGGAACGCCGCGCCCCTGCGGCCTGATGCTCCAGGCCCACAGCGTGTCCTTTACGCATCCCATAACCGGCGAGCACATCCACATCGAAGCCCCCTGCCCCTGGGAGCCCTAAACCACCACAACGGGGACAGGCACCTTTGTGGTGGTTTAGGCCGCGATGGTTCTACCGTGTCGCAAAAGATCTCAATCTGTAACAGTTAGAACCCATTTCCCGGTCTATCTGTTACAGATCGAGACATTCGAATCTCCCCTCAAGAGAAAATCTCGATCTGTAACAGTAACTCGGCAAAATCGGTCACAGCTGTTACAGATTGAGACAAAGGGGCGGCGCGGCTCAGAAGCATCTCAATCTGTAACACCTAATCCGCTTCTGACAGTCTAGTTGTTACAGATTTAGACAAACCAGCAGACAACAAAAGCGGCAACGCCAGTGATGGACGTTGCCGCTTTTCTATTGAGAAATGAATCTGGTTTTTCGTTACTCGGCAGTCTTGTCGAGAGGTTTCTTGAGGAAGCTCAGAACCAGGCAACCAACCACGGCGCCGATGGCAAGTGCCAGCAGGTACTGCACCGGGTTCGTGATGACCGCGATGACCCAAGCGCCACCGTGCGGAGCGGGGCTGGCGCAACCGAAGATCATCGACAGGCCACCGGCGGTCGCGGAGCCCAGGATGCAGGCGGGCAGCACGCGCAGCGGATCGGCTGCGGCAAAGGGAATGGCACCCTCGGTAATAAACGACAGACCCATGATGTAGTTCACCAGACCGGCCTTGCGATCGGCCTCGGTCCAACGGTTCTTAAAGAACGTCGTGGAAAGGGCGATGACCAGTGGCGGAACCATGCCTCCGGCCATGACGGCAGCCATGATCATGTTGCCCTGAACGGTCTGCTCGGCAAGGGCGGCGGTGCCAAAGACGTACGCGGCCTTGTTGATGGGGCCACCCATGTCGGTCGCCTGCATGCCGGCGCAGATGATGCCCAGCAGGACGATGCTCGTGCCGGAGAGGCCATTGAGCGCACCGGTGATGGCGGTGTTGATGACGCCCATGATGGGGTTGACGGCCATCATAAACAGGCTGGTCAGAAGAATGCCGAACACCGGGTAGATGAGCATGGGCTTGATGCCGTCAAGCGACTCGGGCAGCACGCTTGCCGCCTTCTTGAGCGCGTTAACGATGACACCGGCGGCAAAACCGACCAGCAGCGCACCCAAAAAGCCTGCGGAGACCAGCTGTGCCTGAGCGTCGGCATCCATGGCCGTCGTCAGATATCCGAGCGTAAAGCCCTGTTTGGCGATCCAGCCGCCCACAAAGCCCGCGGCAAGGCCCGGGCGGTCGGCGATGGACATGGCAATGTAGCCCGCAAGGATGGGCAGCATAAAGTTGAACGCTTGGTTGCCCGCCAGGTTAAAGAAAGCCGCGACCGGCGTGCTGTGACCGTAGGCGCTCGTACCCAGTCCTGCCTGGTCGAGCAGGAACGAGAGCGCCATAAGGATGCCGCCACCGACGACGAACGGCAGCATGTGCGAGACGCCGTTCATAAGGTCCTTGTAGACCCTGCGGCCCAGGCCCTCGGACTCGCCCTCAACGGCAGGCTGAGCGGACGCACCGCCGGCTACGTGATGGATGGGCGCATTGCCTGCCAGTGCGATGTTGATGAGCTCCTCGGCATCGTTGATGCCGCGCGTGACGGCACACGAATAGACCGGCTTGCCGTCAAAGCGGTCGAGCTCGACGTTCTTGTCCGCCGCGATGATGACACCCTTGGCACCCGCGATGTCGGCGGCCGTCAACACGTTCTTGGCACCGCCCGAGCCCTGGGTTTCGACCTTGATGCTCACGCCCATCTTGGCAGCCTGATCCTCAAGCCCCTTTGCCGCCATAAACGTGTGGGCAATACCCGTTGGGCACGCCGTGATGGCGACGACGTCGTAGGCGCCGCCTCCCGTTTTCTCGTTCGTAGCTGACATGTTTCCTCCTTTTGCACAAGCAGGCCCACCCCTCGCCTCCAGAGGGCCAAAACCTGCGTATTACCTTGTGTTTGCGTTTTGATTAGAGCCGATAGCTCCGACGGACATGATCACGTCGTATGGAAACAGGGGTACTGGGCAACCATGCCCGGCGGGGCCATCGGAACCACCACAATGGGGACAGGCACCTTTGTGGTGGTTTTAGCCTTGTCCTGCCCCTGTCGCTAGACCGTGATGACGTTGTCCATCGACTGGTACTTGGCGGGAACCTCGCCCGCGGTGATGATCGTTGCATCGCGGAAGTCCGCGAACTTGACGGGCGCCACCATACCAAATTTACTGGCGTCCGAGATTACGAAGCGTTTAGCGGTATGACGCATCGAGATACGCTTGACCTGCGCCTCCTCGATATCGGGCGTCGTAAAGCCTTGCTCGGCGGCAATGCCGTTGGAACCCCAAAAACCGCAGTTAAAGTTGTAGCGGTCCAGGGTTGCCAGGGCATCGGGACCAACGAGCGCCTCAGTCTCGGGCTTGAGCTCGCCGCCCAGCACCACGGTGCGCATGCCGCGCAGGGCAAGATGCTGAGCATGGAGCACAGAATCGGTCACATAGGTGACGCCCTCGAGATGCGGAAGATGCTCGATGAGCCTGAGCGTCGTCGAGCCCGAATCGATATACACGAAGCTATCGGGCTCCACGAGAGCCGCGGCACGGGCGCAGATGCGCTCCTTGTCGTCGTTGTGGAGGTCGCTGCGCTCGCTGATCGTCAGGTCGCGCGTTACGTGCGCGCGCTCAAGGCTCGTGGCGCCTCCGTGCACTTTGGCAATGCGGTGCGCGCGATCAAGCGTCTGCAAGTCACGTCGAATGGTAGACGGCGTCACGCCCAGGGCCTCGGCAAGCTCCGGCACGGTAACCGAGCCAGCCTGCTGTACCATCGAAACGATTGCGTTGAGCCTATCTTCCGCAAGCATCTCTTACTCCTCCTCGGGGTACACAACTCCCCAATCAGCGCGGAGCTTGGTCATGAGCTCCATAACATCAGAAGCATAGTCCAGAAGTTCGCACTTCGAATCGTCACCGACAACGGCCTTCTCCAGATCGGCCATCTCATAGCACAGGGCATAGGCCTCGATACCAGCGTGGACTTCCTCGCGGTGACCGTCTGCAGTCCACACGATGGTCGCGTGATCGGCGCGCGGATACTCGTTGACCTCGATATAGCACTTATCGAAGCTGATGACCGAACGCTTGGGCTGCTTGGAGTGGAGCGTAAGGCTCACAACGCCCAGCTGCTGCTCGGCGTTACGGCAGACGATGCCGCCCGCGACGTCGACACCGGTCTCGCAGGTGTTGCCCAGAGACACGACCTCGGTGGGCTGGCTGGCCATAAACAGGCGCATGACGGAAAGCGCATACACGCCAATGTCGAGCATGGCACCGCCGGCAAGATTACGGTTGTAGAAGCGGTTGGTCAGGTCGCCGTACTCTTTGAAGCTGCCAAAGTTGAGCTGGGCAAGGTTCATGCGGCCAAAGTCGCCCGCATCCATGCGACGACGCAGCTCCTGATACAGGGGCATGTGGAGCACCGTGGTGGCGTCCATAAGGACCACGTTGTGCTCGTCGGCGATAGCGCGGGCCTCGTCGAGCTCGCCGGAGTTGAGCGTAATGGCCTTCTCGCAGAGCACGTGCTTACCAGCGGCCAGCGCGGCGCGCAGATAAGTGATGTGCGTGTTGTGCGGCGTGGTGATGTAAACGGCATCAATGTCCGGGTCGGCGTAGAGATCGTCGACGGTGTCGTAAACCTTCTCGACACCATACTGCTCCGCAAAAGCCTGAGCTTTGGACACCGTGCGGTTGGCAACGCCCGCGAGCTTGCGGCCGGCAAGGGCGAGGGACTGAGCCATCTGGTTGGCGATAACGCCGCAACCGATCACGGCCCAACGGAGCTCGGGAGCCGTAAAGATGTCGTTAGGGAACGGCTTGTCCTGAACCGAAGCGAACGCAGCCTTTGCGGCCGCCGCAGCATCGAGCGGAGCCTGTTTGGAATCTGCCATGAGTGCCTCCTGTGTCATGGAACGTCTTTCATTTCTGACGGCTCTATATTCGCACAAATACGCGTGTATGTGCGTACTTATGCGCGTATTACCGCCAAACGGTCATTATTCAACCGTAAACGGCGCATTTCTGCGCACGTTCACGCAATCCTGCGCACTCAAGTACGCAGAATTGCGCACCAAGTGATCCCCAGAAGAAAACGAACGTAACGAATCATCTGACCACAAAGGACTGTCCCAAACTGCCGGCAGGAAAGGAACGTCCCCGGATGCCGGCACATGGGGACGTTCCTTTCCTGCCGCATTCATCCAATCGCCGCGCATTACCACAGACCTCACCTAAGTTGCGGTGAAATAGGGATTGTTTGGCCCCCTAGAGCCCCTCATCAGTCCCCATTTCACCGCAACTTAGTTGAAGAGGGGGTGCGGACAATTTTTCGTACCACCTAGACTGCCAGCCCCAGGCGTCTCCTCCTGTTGTCAATGGTGTCGTAGGCAATCTTGCCGTTATCCCTGAACGCCCTCAGCCTACCCTCGCTGTAGAACTTCATCCACGCGTCCAGGCGCTCCATGAACTCGGCGGCCGCGACGCCGCGCCAGTCCCGGCCGTAGAAGAACTCGTTCTTGAGCCTGCCGAAGAAGCCCTCCGCCGCGGCGTTGTCGGGCGAGCGGCCCTTCCTCGACATCGAGCGCACGACGCCGTGCTCGGCGCAGATTCGCTTCCAGCCGGGCCAGCGGTAGTGGCAGCCGCGGTCCGTGTGGCAGAACGGGTGCTCGCCCGGCCGGAGCGTCGCGCACGCCTTCAGCAGCGACGAGTCGGCGAGCAGGTGGTCAGGGTGCAGGCCGATCGACCAGGCCACGGGCTTGGAGTCGAACAGGTCGACGATCGGCGAGAGGTACACCTTGGGCGCGTCCGGCAGCCTGAACTCGGTGATGTCGGAGACCCACTTCTCGTTTGGGGCGGCGGCGCGGAAGTCGTGGGCGCCGGTCTCCTCGTCGAGCGGGATGTTGGCGGGCGCCTCGTCGGTCTCGCCGGCGTAGGAGCTGTACCTCCTGGGCCTCCTCCTGTAGGCGGGCACGAGGCCTCGCCCCCTCATCACGTCGCGCACGATCTTCTCGGAGACGCGGACGCCCTCCCTGCGCAGCCCCTCGTGGACGAAGCGGTAGCCGCGGGCGCAGCCGCCCTCCTCGCGGAACACGCGCTCGACCTCGTCGCCGATCTCCTCGCGGGCGCCGACGTCGTGCAGGTGGGTGCGCCAGTACTCATAGGAGCTCCTCGATATCCTCAAGGAAGCGGTGAGTTCGCTCAAGGGTCTCGCGGTATTCGCCCTCAGCCACTCGATCAGCTCGGATTTCTCCCTGTTCGTCGAAGAGCCAAGGGCGCGTCCTTTTAAAACTTCCTGCGTTCCCCTGAGGATGTCGTTCTCCAGCTGCAGGCGCTCTATCAGGGCGTCCTTGTCCTCCGGGTCGATGTCGGGGTACGTCGGCCCGTCGCCCACGACCCTCGGGAGCCGCGGTTTCCCGTTCCCGCGCTTCGCCATGCCCGTTCGCCTCCCGTCCGCCTCGGCGCCAGGCGCCCCGTCGTGGCGGCCGTTGACCCATCGCCACAGCGTCATCCTCGAGGGCATGCCGGGCATCTTCTCTATCTGGCGGTAAGTATATCCCCCGGCGTAGAGCGCGATCGCGTCTTCTTTCGTACCCATGCGGACTCCAATCTGGACCGGACTCGGTCCAACTTTTTGTCCGCACCCCCAGACCGTCCCCATCAACTAGCCGTTTAAGAACGTCCTCAACGGCCACTCATTTAAGTCTGTCCCCAATGACCACCAATCAACGGCCACTCATTTAAGTCTGTCCCCAATGAGTAGGGATAGAAAAAGGCCCGGGTGCCTTGGGGCATCCGGGCCTTTGCTAGCAACTTGATGTTGCGGGCAGCTTAGAACTTGTGGCCGCACTTCTTGCAGACGCGCAGCTTGTTCTTGCCGTCCTTCTCGTGACCGACGCGGGTAACCTTACCGCACTCGGGGCAAACGAGATTGACGTTGGAGGCGTCGATAGGAGCCTCCTGCGAAACGATGCCGCCCTGCTGGTTGGCAGCGTTGGGCTTGACGGCCTTCTTGACGACCGAAACGCCCTCGACAACGACCTTGTTCTCGGCGGGGAGAGCACGCAGGACAACGCCCTGCTTGCCGCGATCCTTACCAGAGAGAACCTGGACCTTATCGCCCTTCTTGATATACATATATCTCCCCTAACTACAGGGTCTCGGGAGCGAGCGAGACGATCTTCATGTACTTCTTGTCACGAAGCTCGCGAGCGACGGGCCCGAAGATACGGGTGCCGACGGGCGAACCATCGTTGTTGATGACAACGCAGGCGTTCTCATCAAAGCGAATGTAGGAGCCATCCTTGCGGCGGATCTCCTTAACGGTGCGAACGACGACGCAACGGACAACGTCCTTCTTCTTGACGTTGGCGCCAGGGGTAGCCTCCTGGACAGCACCGATGAACACATCGCCGATGCCTGCATAACGACGCTTGGAACCGCCAAGCACCTTGATGCAGCGAATCTTGCGAGCGCCGGAGTTGTCGGCGACGTTCAGCATGGTTTGCATCTGAATCATGGTAGATGTTCCTCCGAACTAAGAACCGAAGAGAGGTGCGCAGCCTTTATACGGCCCGTGGTATGCAAGCCAGGCATACGCACATCTTCGGAAACGTACAAGTCGTAAGAGCGACTGCTTATTTAGCGCGCTCGACGACCTCGATGAGGCGCCAACGCTTCATCTTGGACATAGGACGGGTCTCCATAACGCGGACGGTATCGCCCACGCCAGCCGTGCACTCCTCGTCGTGAGCGTGCAGCTTCTTGGAGCTGGTCATCATCTTGCCGTACTTGGGGTGACGCTTGCGCTCGGTGATGGTGACAACAATGGTCTTGGCACCGGAGACGGAGGTAACGACACCCGTACGGACCTTACGCGAGTTACGCGAATCAGTCATGTTCTCTCCTTAGGTCCTACTCGGCGACAGCGGACTTCTCCGCTGCGATCTCGCGGGCGCGCTGCTCCGTGAGGACGCGAGCGATGTCCTTCTTCACGGTGTTGACGCGAGCGGTGTTGTCCAGCTGGCTGGTGGCCATCTGGAAACGAAGGTTAAAGAGCTCGGCGCGCATTTCCTTCAGCTTCTCAACGAGCTGAGCGTCCGAGAGCTCACGAATCTCTGCGGGCTTCATTAGTTCTCCTCCTTGGCGGCGGCGGCGTCCTCAGCAGCCCACTTGGCCTCGAGAGCGGCCTCCTCAGCCATCTCCTTCTCGATGCGCTGCTCAGCGTTCTTAGCAGCAACAATCTTGGTCTTGATGGGGAGCTTGTGCTGCGCAAGACGCAGAGCCTCGCGAGCGACCTCCTCGGGAACACCCTTGACCTCGAACATGATGCGGCCGGGCTTGACGACAGCCACCCACTCCTCGGGGTTACCCTTACCAGAACCCATGCGAGTCTCGGCAGGCTTCTTGGTGATGGGCTTATCGGGGAAGATCGTGATGTAGACACGACCGCCACGCTTCATGTAGCGGGTCATGGCAATACGAGCGGCCTCGATCTGACGGTTGGTGATCCAATGGGCCTCGAGAGCCTGGATACCAAACTCGCCGAAATGCAGCTCGGTATTACCCTTGGCCTGGCCCTTCATGGAGCCACGCTGCACCTTGCGGTGAAGAATACGCTTAGGGGCAAGCACTACTGACCCCTCCTCTCGGAGTTACGACGACGAGGACGGGAAGAGCCCTCGAGTGCAGGGTTGGGAACAGGCTGGCCCGGGAGCTTCTCACCCAGGTAGATCCAGACCTTCACGCCGCAAGCGCCCATGGTGGTGCTGGCGACAGCCGTGCCGTAGTCGATCTTGGCACGGAGGGTGTGCAGAGGCACGCGACCCTCACGGTACCACTCACGACGGCCCATCTCGGCACCGCCGAGACGACCGGAGCACTGGATACGGATGCCCTTAGCGCCGGCCTTGCGGGCGGACTGGACAGCCTTGCGCATAGCGCGACGGAAGGCAACGCGGCCCTCGAGCTGCTCGGCAATAGACTGAGCAACGAGGTTGGCGTCGAGCTCGGGGCGCTTGATCTCGACAACGTCGACGGAGAGCTGGCCCTTGGAGACGCCAGCGACCTTCTCGAGCTCGGTGCGGAGGGTATCGATCTCGGCACCCTTCTTACCGATGACAACGCCGGGGCGAGCGGTGAGGATGATGACCTTCACCTTGTCGCCAGCGCGCTCGATCTCGACGCGGGAGACAGCTGCGCGGGAAAGACGCTTCTCGAGGTACTTGCGGATCTCGAGATCGTTACCGAGGGTCTTAGCGTAATCCTTCTCTGCGAACCAGCGGGAGCGCCAGTTCTCGGTGATGCCAAGACGGAAGCCGGTGGGGTAGACTTTCTGACCCATACAGCTTTACGCCTCCTTTCGAGGAACAACGACGACGGTGATGTGGGAAGTACGCTTCAGAATACGAGAAGCGGAACCCTTGGCGCGGGGACGGATGCGCTTAAGCGTCGGACCCTCGTCAACATAGGCAGCGGCGACAACCAGGTTGTCGGCACGCAGACCGTTGTTGTTCTCGGCGTTCGCAACGGCGGAACGGAGAACCTTCTCGACATCCACGGCGACGGCGCGGTCGCAGAAGTGGAGGATGTCGAAGGCCTGAGCGACAGGCTTGCGGCGGATCAGATCGACCACCAGGCGGGCCTTGCTGGGGGAAACACGCACGTACTTGGCGACGGCGCGAACCTCGGTGGCCTCAGTTTCAATAGACTTAGTTGCCATTTACGGTTAACCCCCTATTTGGCCTTGTGGCCACGGAACGTACGAGTCGGCGCGAACTCGCCGAGCTTGTGACCAACCATGGACTCGGTAACATACACGGGCACATGCTTGCGGCCGTCGTGGACGGCGATGGTGTGACCAACCATCTCGGGGAAGATGGTGGACGCGCGGGACCAGGTCTTCACGACGTCCTTCTTGCCAGCCTCGTTCATCGCGGTGATACGCGAGAGAAGGCGAGTCTCCACGAACGGGCCCTTTTTGAGACTTCTGCTCATAAGTGCTTTCTCCTAAAACTCGGTATCCGAAATTACTTCTTACGGCGACGAATGATGTGCTGGTTCGAGACCTTCTTCTTCTTGCGCGTACGAAGGCCCTTCGTCGGCTTACCCCAGGGGGTAACAGAGGGACGACCAGAGGTGTGGTTCTTGCCCTCGCCACCGCCGTGCGGGTGGTCGACAGGGTTCATGACGGTACCGCGGACGGTCGGGCGCACGTTCATGTGACGCTTACGGCCGGCCTTGCCGATGACGATGTTGGAGTGATCGGCGTTGCCGACCTCACCGACGGTGGCGCGGCAGGTAACGAGGATGCGGCGCATCTCGGAGGAAGGCATACGGACGATAGCGTACTTGCCCTCCTTACCCATCAGCTGGCAGGAGTTACCGGCGGAACGGGCGATAGCAGCGCCCTTGCCCGGCTGGAACTCGACGGCGTGGATGAGCGTACCGACGGGAATGTCGGCGAGGGGCAGAGCGTTGCCCGGCTTGATGTCGGCGTCAGAACCGGACATGATGGTCTGACCGACCTCGAGGCCCTTGGGGGCCAGGATGTAGCGCTTCTCACCGTCAGCGTAGTGCAGCAGAGCGATGCGAGCGGAACGGTTCGGATCGTACTCGATCGTGGCAACCTTGGCGGGCACGCCGTCCTTGTTGCGCTTGAAGTCGATCACGCGGTAACGACGCTTCACGCCGCCGCCCTGGTGGCGGGTGGTGATGCGGCCGTTGTTGTTACGACCGGCCTTCTTGGGCAGGGGCTCGAGAAGAGACTTCTCGGGCTTGGTGCAGGTGATCTCGGAGAAATCGGAGATCGTCTGCCAACGCCTACCAGCGGAGGTCGGCTTAAGGTGCTTTACAGCCATTACAATCCCTTTCAATAGGAATCCGTTAGCCATCGCAGACAGGGATTCGAGGTTCTGCCTCGGGTGCGATGACACCGGACGTATACACGGTTCCGGGCGTGTCCATTTTATACGTCCAAAACCTTGAGCTCTCGCCTCCCCTATTTGGGAGGCATGAGCTCACTCAACAGCAGCGAGTCTTAGGCCTGGTTGCCAAAGACCTCGATGGTGTCGCCCTCGGCCAGCGTGACGATGGCCTTCTTCCAAGAACGGGTCTTGCCGGCGACATAGCGCACGCGCTTGGTCTTGGGCTTGACCGTCAGGGTGTTCACGCGAACGACCTTGACGCCGAAGATCTCCTCGACAGCGTCCTTGATCTGATACTTGTTAGCATCCTTGGCGACCTCGAACGTGTACTTGTTCAGCTCCATGCCGGAGAAGGAACGCTCGGACACGATCGGACGGATGATGATCTCGTGGGCGGTCATTTATGCAAGCACCTCCCCGAAGTGAGCGGCGATGTCGGCGGGCATCAGCACAGCGTTGTTGTTAACGAGATCGTAGGTGTTGGCCTCGTCAGCGGTGATGATGAACGTCTTGGGAATGTTGCGGAACGACAGGTAGGCGTTGACGTCCTCATCGCGAACGATGATGGTCAGACGCTTGCCCTCAAGACCGAGAGCCTTGAGCATGGCGACGGCAGCCTTGGTGGAAGGCTTCTCGAAGCCGTAGTCGTCGACGAGCACGAGCTCGCCATCGGCCAGCTTGGCGGACAGCGCGGAGCGCATAGCCAGCTTGACCTCCTTGTTGTTCATACGCTTAGCGTAGGAACGGGGCTTGGGGGCGAAGACGACGCCACCGTGACGCCACTGGGCAGCACGGATGGAACCCTGGCGGGCACGGCCGGTGCCCTTCTGACGCCAAGGCTTCTTGCCGCCACCGGAAACCTCAGAGCGACCCTTAGCAGACTGGGTGCCCTGACGCCAAGAGGCCATCTGGCACTTGACGATGTGGTGCATAACGTGGATGTTCGGCTCGATGCCGTACACCTCAGCGGCGAGCTCGGCCTCGGCGACCTTCTTGCCCTCGCTGTTCTTTACTTCAAACTTTGCCATTTAAGTGTTCTCCTTGGTATGACGCTGGGCTAAATGGGCTGGGCCCTTAGGCCATACGGATGGCGACGAGACCATTCTTGGCACCCGGGACAGCGCCCTTGACCAAGATGAGGTTCTGCTCGGCATCGATGCGGACAACGGAAAGGTTCTTGACGGTAACGCGCTCGTTACCCATGTGACCGGCCATCTTGACGCCCTTGAGGACGCGCGCAGGATAGGCGCACTGACCGATAGAACCGGGGTGACGCTGGAAGTGAGAACCATGCGTCATAGGACCGCGGCGCTGACCCCAGCGCTTGATGCGACCCTGGAAGCCCTTACCCTTGGAGGTACCGATGACGTCGACCTTCTCGACATCAGCGAAATCAGCGACGGTGACGACCTCGCCGACCTTGTGCTCCTCGCCGTTCTCGACGCGGACCTCACGAAGGAAGCGGACAGGCTCGACGCCAGCCTTGGCGAAGTGACCAGCCATGGGCTTGTTCACGTTCTTGGCCTTGATGTCGCCGAAACCGATCTGGACGGCGTCATAGCCGTCGGTTGCCTGAGTTTTAACCTGCGAGACAGCGCAGGGGCCAGCCTGGATGACCGTGACGGGAACGACGTTGTCGTCCTCGTCCCAAACCTGGGTCATGCCAATCTTGCGGCCGAGAATCATGCTGATCAAGATATGATCCCAACTCTCGCGTGGTCTTGGGACAATGCGTACACCACCGAGCGTACGCCCCTAGAGGACCACTACTTACACGACGTGCTCCCCAGCCTTGTATAGCGTCCGGACTACCTGACAACCCTATTAAGCAGGCATTTTGTCCAGCCAGAATACTCCCCTGGTTTCACACAGCTGTTTAGTATACACGGCTGCGGGCGTATCCATCGAGATTCATATTTCACTCACATTGTTTACGCAGGTAAAGTGCGTCCTTGATTATCATTTTCATTGCAACAGCCTCAGGACTCAGCGCAACGCGTTGCGCTGAGTCCTG
>UQZH01000036.1 GCA_900545445.1 uncultured Collinsella sp.
GGTCATGCCTTGCCTTTTGAATGACAAATTGTCGCTCTGGGCGGCGCGCAGCGTCGGCCGGTTACGGCGTTTGGTAAAACGCCGTAACTAACGCACTCCGTACTGCTCGTAGTAGGCGTCGATGGCGGTCTTGAGCTCGTCATCGATGACGACCTTGCCGTCGATCTCGTGGTTGTAGAGGGTCTCGACGACCTCGGCCATGGAAACGATGCTCGCGACGGGGAAACCGTACTTTGCCTCGATCTCCTTCTGCGCGGTGGTCACGCCGCCCTTGCCGACCTCCATGCGGTTGAGGGACACGATCAGGCCCTTGATTTCGACGTCGGCAGCAGCCTTAACCTTGGGATAGGTCTCGTCGATGGACTTGCCGCTGGTGGTGACGTCCTCGACCATGACCACGCGGTCGCCGTCCTTGGGCTCATAACCCAGCAGGTTGCCCTTATCGGCACCGTGGTCCTTGGCCTCCTTGCGGTCGCAGCAGTACTTGACCTCCTTGCCGTACAGCTCGTGGTAGGCAATCGCGGTCACGACGGCCAGGGGAATGCCCTTGTAGGCCGGCCCAAACAGCACGTCAAAGTCGTCGCCAAAGTTATCGTGGATGGCCTGGGCGTAATACTCGCCCAGCTTCTTGAGCTGATAGCCCGTCACGTAGGCGCCGGCGTTCATAAAGAACGGGGACTGACGGCCGCTCTTGAGCGTAAAGCTGCCAAACTTAAGCACGTCGGACTCGACCATGAACTTGATGAATTCTTGCTTGTAAGCCTCCATGGGTCTCCCTTCCAATAGGCGCGTCCAGCTTGGACGGGCGCGTGTGAATCCGGTTCTTAGCTTACCAGAAAGCACCTCAGCGAACCGATGCCGCTGAGGTGCCTGCCCTGCTTCTATGTGATCGCTCTCCGGAGTGTTATTAACCGTTCTCTGCACACCTCCATAGCGCTCTCGACGCCACTCCCCCGTTGAGGGTTCGTGTTTGACGTATTGAGCGCCGATGTTTTGACGCTTTGTAGGTTAAACGTTTATCCACATTGGACTGAGAGCCCTTATATCCGCTGGCGACAAGCGGTCCCATACCGTCGAGCAAACGGCGGCGTTTTGTTACTCAGGTCCTACATATGGATAATATTGCCTGTTCAGCGGCGTAGTTTATAGGCTGGGCACATGGAGTCCATCGCGGCATCGCGCATGCGCTACAATCTCAGTTAACCTGTTAACCACTCGCAAACAGCAGGAGGCCCCATGCCCACACCCGGCAAGCGCTCGTCCATGCGCCAGATTGCCGCAGCGGCCGGCGTATCCGTCGCCACGGTCTCCCACGTCATCAACGGCAGTGGCCGTTTTTCCGAAGACACCCGCGAGCGTGTTGAAGCCGCCGTCGAGGAATACGGCTACGTCACGAATATGGCGGCGAAGAGCCTCCGCATGGCCCAGTCCCGGACCATCGGCATGATCGTGCCGGACATCTCGAACGACTTCTTTTCCAAGATCGCCCTGCATGTGGAACGCGAGCTCGCCACCGAGGACTACTCGGTCTTTGTCTGCAACAGCGCCAACGACCCCGCCCGCGAGCGCGATTACTTCCGCACGCTTGCGAGCAAACAAGCCGATGGCATCATCTGCATCTCCGGCCTGCGCAGGCTCGACGGCGAATTTGTCCCCCACGGCATTCCCGTGGTCTGCATCGACCGCGCGCCCGAAAACGACCTCGGTTTCCCGCACGTGGGTTCCGACAACATCGGCGGCGGCTACATGGCAACCGAGCACCTCATCGAGCGCGGCTGCAAGAACATCCTGAGCATCTCGAGTTTTACGGCCAACTACCCCGGAAACGAGCGTCAGATGGGCTACGAGCGGGCGCTTGCCGCGCATGGGATGCCGCTGTGCCGCGACTACCAGCTGTTTGTCTCGGGCAAGCAGCCGAGCATCATCGAGTCTGAGGAACTCGTGACCGACTTCCTCTCCACGGGTTGCCCCGTCGACGGCATCTTTGCCCATAGCGACCACGCTGCCGTGGGTGCGCTGCGGGCGCTCGTTGCGGCCGGCAAGCGCGTACCCGAGGACGTCCGCCTCATCGGTTTCGACGATTCCGTGTACGCGCAGATCCCGACGCCGCAGATCAGCACCATTCGCCGCTTCCCCGAGCGCCTCGCGCACGAGGGATGTCAGGCCCTGCTCGCCCTGCTGCGCGGCGAGAAACCCGAGATGGAGACGCTTGTCCCTGTCAAGCTCGTGCAGCGCGCGAGCAGTTAGACCGCGGATGGTAAATGGTCCCAACGTGATGCTCAGCCTATCCCCCGAGGGAGTCGGTTTCCAAAACTCGGCTGTTTCGGACGGTTTAGGGACGACCTGCTGAGTAGCGGATGGATGACAATGGAAGAAACCACAGTTAGGCGATGTGCATGATCTCGGTCTTCTCAGGCACCCCCTCCAACACCGTCCGAAGCAGCCGAGCTTTCCTCTCGCATGCGCTCTATCCCACGCGCGATATGCAAAAAGCCCGCCACCACACGGGTGACGGGCTTTTCCACTACCAGCCGCGTGCCTCCTCCGCACGCACGAGCTGACGAGCCTCGATCTGGCGAATCATATCGATGCGGCGCTGGTGACGGCCGCCCTCGAACTCGCCGGTGAGCCAGGCGTCGACGATCATCTTGGCCAGCTCGATGCCTACCACGCGAGCACCAAATGCGAGCATGTTGGTGTTGTTGTGCTCGCGTGACAAGCGAGCGGAATACGGCTCAGAGCAGGTGCAGCAACGGATACCGCGCACCTTGTTCGCGGCAAGCGAAATGCCCACTCCCGTGCCGCAGATCACGATACCGCGATCGACTTCCCCGGCCACGACCGCGTTCGCCACGGCCTCACCCGCGATGGGATAGTCAAAGCGCTCGGTGCTGTCCGTGCCGAAGTTCACGACCTCATAGCCGTACTTCTCCTGGATATAAGCCGCAATGGCTTCCTTGTACTCAACCGCAACGTGGTCGTTTCCAATACCGATCTTCATAAGAGACCCCTTTCCAAATCCGCTCGCGCGTGTCGCGCGCTTATTTCGTCCTAATTTGCCTTTTCGCGTCTAATACACCTCGCCGGCGCGCAGACGGCGCAGGCACTCCTCGTAACCGGCGTCCTTGCCAAACAGCGCACTGGTACCCAAGATGAAGCCGTCCGCGCCGATAGCGGACAGGTCGCGCACGCGCTCGGGCGAGCAGGCGCCGTCGATCATGAGCTCAAAGCCGAAACGTTCCTTAAGAGCGGCAAGGCGACGTACCTTGTCGTTCGTGAACTCGATAAAGCTCTGGCCGGCAAAACCCGGATTCACCGTCATGACCATCACGTAGTCGCAGAGGTTCAGCATCTCCTCAACCTCGGAAATCGAGGTGTCGGGGTTCACGGCAATACCGGCGCTCTTGCCAAGAGACTTGATCGCGGCGAGGGTCTTGACCACGTAGCGCTCGGACTCCGGGTGGATGTAGATGATGTCCGCGCCCGCGGCGGCAAAAAGCTCCACCTTGCTGGCGGGGTTCTCGACCATAAGGTGCACGTCGACGAGCTTGTTAGTAGCAGCACGCACGGCCTTAATGTCCTCGAGGCCCATGGCGAAGTTGGGAACGAAACTGCCGTCCATCACGTCGCAATGGAAGATATCAATGCCGGCGGCGTCGAGCTCCTCGACGGTCGCACGCAGGTTGCCGTAGTCGGCGCACATGAGGCTGGGGCAGAGCAACATGGTGAACTCCTTATCTGCTCATTGGTTATCTACTCGTTGATAATTAATCGTTTAACCTGTATCTAAAGTCTGGCTGATTAATCGTTTAACCACGTTGTTAACCTACAGGTTTCTCTAGATTCACAACGTTGTCATATTTGTCTATCTAGCTGGCGTCATACGGATTCCGTACGGCGAAAAGCCGTTGTGTTCCCTAGAAAGAGGCCCCGCCATTCAGCTGGCCACCATGGGCCGTGCTCGCACGGGCGTGGGCCTTGAACCCTACGCCTCCGGCGTGATCAGGCGCGCATGTTGGGCGATCTTCTCGTCATAGGATTCCGCGATGATCGCCACGCCATCAAACCCAAAAGCCCGAACATTTGAGAACTTATGAAACTTCGAGCTGTCGCACAGCACGTACACCTTATTCGAGTTCTCGCGCACGATGCGCTTCTTCGTTGCCTCCACATACGAGGGCGTCATGATGCCCCGGTCTTCGTCAATCGCGTTGGTCCCGATGAACGCCTTGTCAAAGTACAGATCGCGCAGGATCGACTCGGTCATGGAGCCGCAAAACGAGGAGTTCACGTGGTTGAACTCGCCACCCACTACGATGAGCTGGGCGCGCGTCTCGCTCTTAATCAGGCACGCCGAGGCGTCCGTCGTGTAGATCGTCACGTCGCGGTCGAGCAGCAGGCGCAGCAGGGCCGTGCAGGTTGAACCGGAGTCCAGATAGAGCGTGTCCCCGTCCTCAACCAGACGCAGGGCGACCTGGGCAATCTGATCCTTCTCGTTCCCATGCAAACCCGAGCGCGTCGAGATACTCACCTCGTGAACGGCCGAGACCAACTTCACCGCGCCGCCCGAAAGGTGCTCAACCTTGCCGAGCGCCTCCAGCTCCTTGAGGTCGCGGCGCAGCGTCGAAATAGAAACGCCCGGCAGCTCCTCCTGCAGCTCAGAAATCCTCACAAGGCCCGACTTCTGCAGGCACTCTACAATTCGCTCCTGGCGCTCATACGGGATCATATCGGGAACCTCTCCAAACCACTTTGCTTCACGCTCGTTCATTTCTTTTCGAGAAGTGTAACGCACGAGCAGAAAAACGGCCGCCATCCGCAACGATAACGGCCGTTTTAATCGATTGACCAACCCGCTCGTTCACAATTTGAACGAGGTTGACGTCCTCACGTAAGGGCGACGCTCCTTGAGCAAGGATAACGAGCCCCGGGCGAGGCACCGCGCCTCAAGTGAGACAGCACCCAAGGGAAGCGCACCTCAAGCTCTTAGGCAAGCTGGTCCTCCTTGCCGGTGAAGATGAAGGCGAGGACGCCGGCCACGACGGCAGAGATGAGCATGCCGGCCATGGCCCAAGCGAAGTTCATGGGGTCGGAGCTCACGAAAGCCGGGAACGTGGTAACGGAACCGAAGGTGAAGGCAGTCGTGACGACCTTCATGATGCCGAGGAACGCACCGCCGACGGCACCACCGATGATCTGCGCAAGCCAGACCTTCTTGTTCTTCACGAGCATGCCGAACAGCGTGGGCTCGATGATGGCGGACAGGGCGATCGACACGACGCCGGTCATGGCAAAGCTCTTGAGCTTCTGGTCGCGGGCCTTGAGGAACACGCCGAAGGCGCAGCCGATAACGGCGAAGTTGCAGGCGAAGGTGAAGGGGCAGATGTAGTCGAAGCCGTTCTGGGCGATGTTGTTGATCATAATGGGGTTCACGGCCCAGTGGATACCCATGGACACGAGCACGGACCAGCCGCCGCCAACCAGCACGCCGGCAAGCAAGGAGCTGCGCTCGATCAGCCAGTTGACCACGAAGGCGATACCCTCGCCGGCGTAGACGCCCAGGGGACCGATGACGAGCATCGTGAGCGGAACCATAACGATCAGGGAGATGGCGGGCAGCACGACGAGCTTGAGCATCTCGGAGACGTGCTCATCGAGCCACTTGTACAGGAACGAGTAGACCCAGACGGACAGGATGGCGGGGATAACCGTGGAGTTGTAGCTCATGAGAACAACGGGGATGCCGAAGAAATCCGTCATGGCGCCGTTGCCCGCGTCGCCCATGAGGGCGATGAAGTCCGGGTAGAGCAGGCACGCGCCGAGCAGCGCCGACAGGTACGGGCTCGCGCCGAAGCGCTTACCGGCCGAGAAGCCGAGCAGCACGGGCAGGAAGTAGAACACGCTCATGGCCAGGGTGTACAGGATGGTGTAGGTACCCGTACCCTCGGCGATGATGCCGAGCTGGGCAGCCAGGATGACGAAGCCGCGCAGGATACCGAAGCCGGCCATGGCGGGCAGCAGCGGGGCAAAGATGCCGGAGATCGCAGAGAAGATCTGGCTGACGATGCTCTCGCCCTCGTCCTTGGTAGCAGCGGAGATCTCCACGCCCGAGCCCTTGACCAGCGGCTCAAACTTCTCGTACAGCTTCGGGACCTCAGTGCCGATGAGAACCTGATACTGACCAGCCTTGTTCAGCGTGTTCACAACGCCTTCGACTTCCTTGACCGCAGCGTCGTCACAAGCCGCGTCGTCCTTGAGATTGAGGCGCAGGCGCGTCGCGCAGTGCGTCATGCCCGAGATGTTCTCGGGACCACCGACGGCGTCCAGAATCCCCTGAGCCATCGCGTTCCAGTCGCGTTTCATTGGTTACCTCCCCATTGCGCAGAAGAGCTCGCGGACAAGCTCGGCTGCCTTAATCGCGTCGTTTGCATCGATAACGGATTGGATCTTCTCCATGCCTACGGTCTCGATTGCATCGTTGAGCAGATGAATCATCTGGTCGTTCTGCGTAGCCTCGCCGGCAGCGGGTTCGATGACCGGGAACGTGTCGAAGTAGATCGCGCTGTCGTACCCGTGCTTCTTCACGTAGTAGAGGAACTCGAGGGTCTTCACCGGCGTGGACGTACCAATCATAAGGCCATCATCGAAGCGACCGTTGCCGTCGTTTAGGTGAATGCCGTAGAGCTTGCCCTCGCGGCCGAACAGGTCGACGGCCATGGCGGGGTTCTCGTGCTTCATGAGCATGTGGCAGTAGTCCAGCGTGACGCCCAGGTTCGGGCGGTCTGCAGCGTTGAGGATCATGCCGGTCATGCCCATGGAGTCGATGAACGCGTACGCGCGCTCCTCGTAGGGTTTGTACTCGATCGAGATCTTGAGGTCGGGCGCATAATCGCAGACCTTCTGGAATGCGGCTACGAGCTGGTCGAAGACGCGAGCATAGGCGATCTGGAAGCTGTAGTCGAAACCGTCGTGGCCGAGCCAGATGGTCACCGTGTTGCCACCGGCAGTGCGGCAGTAGTCGCACGCCTCGTAGCAGAGCTCAAGGGCTTCCGCGGCAAGGGCATCATCGGCATTGCCCAGGTCACCGTTGAGGAACGCGTTGCGGAAGCGCAGCGCGCAGCCGTTCAGCTGCAGTTCGTGAGCTGCGAGCTTGGCGGCCATGTCCTCCGCCGTGACACCTGTGCAGTGCTCGGGGTAGTTGAGGTCGACGTGCGTGAGGCCCACGCTCTGGAACTCCGCGAACACGCGATCAAGATTCTTGTCGCCATCGCGAAAATAGGAGTTGATACGAGTTGCAAGCTTCATGCTTCTACGTCCTTTACCTTCGTCCTTAATCGTTTCTGCTCGTTCGAGCACCTGATCTATATCCGTAATTCGATAAGGGCCGCCACCTGCGCGCCGGGGCTTACCCTGTGACATGTAGATTACTGCCACGTAAGTTCATTTTCAATCAATATTTTTCATTCTTTTTCTCATTGTGTCAGAGTTTTTCACTGCAAATGGCCATCTACCTTGTGGTTTTGCTGTTAATCAAGTTTGACCATTCTTGATACTATTTGTTTTAATCTGAACTTAACTACCGTTTACAGGCGAAAATCAACCGTTCGCCGGCGACGGTGACGCAAAATGAAGAAAGCTTGCATGGGGTTGACACGGTAAACCTCCTCGTCAAAAATACGGGCGGATTGAAACGGGTACAAGGTGCCTGGAGCGCGCCCTGCGCTCAGCCTTTAGGAGGTGTGCCATGGAAGGCAGTCCTAGTCGAAAAACCTGCATGTCGCCCTCGGCACGCCGCGAGGACTCCGCACACGCATAAACGCCACCGGCAGATCGTCAACCCCCCCCACAAAGGTGCCTGTCCCCTTTGTGGTAGTTCGTGAGCTTGACGTGAGCGACATCTAGGTTTTTTGCAACTCAATACGACACGTACGCTAACTCCCTTCAACAAGGAGGACCCTATGCTGATGCTCAAAACCGCCACGGTTCTCGAAGCCATCTCCAAGCGCCGCCGCACGGCGCGCCCTGCCGCTCATACCGGCCTGTCCAAGAACACCATATTCGCCACCACCCATAGCGCCGAGGACGCCCTCGTACTGCTCGACGCCACGGCAAACGGCCTCACCGCCGAGCAGGCAACCGAGCGCCTGGACGCCTCCGGCCCCAACACCATCGAGGCACCGACCAAGACGCTCGCCCGCCGCATCGCCGACGCCTTCATCGATCCCTTCGCCGGCATCCTCGCCGCGCTCGCGCTGGTCTCGCTCTACATCGACGTGCTCGCCGTGCCCGAGCCGCAGCGCGACCCCTCCACGGTCATCGTCATCGGCATCATGCTGCTGGTATCGGGCGGTATGAAGTTTATCCAGGAAGCCCGCAGCGGCAATGCGGCAGAGGCCCTCAAGGACCTGGTCTCCAACACCTGCACCGTCCTGCGCGACGGCGAGCGCATCGAAATCCCCTTCGACGAGCTCGTCCCCGGCGATGTGATCCGCCTCTCTGCCGGCGATATGGTGCCGGCAGATGCCCGCGTCATCACCGCGCGCGACCTGTTTGTCATCGAATCCGCACTCACCGGCGAGAGCGAGGCCGTCGAGAAGACCGCTGCCATCACCGTCGTCGATGGTGCCGACGGCTCCGCGCTGCCGCTCTCTGCCTGCAAGAACATCGTCTTTACCGGCACCTCCGTGCAAAACGGCACCGCCGTGGCGCTTGTCGTTGCCACCGGCTCGGACACCTACCTGGGCGGCATCGCCAAGATGCTCAACGGGCGCGGCGAGAAGAGCGCGTTTGACCGCGGCGTCTCGAGCGTCTCCATGCTGCTCGTACGCCTCATGCTCGTTATGGCGCCGGCCGTCTTTGCCATCAACGCCGCCACCAAGGGCAACGTCATCGACGCGCTGCTGTTCGCCACGAGCGTGGCCGTGGGCATCACGCCGCAGATGCTTCCCGTCATCGTGACCACGAGCCTGTCGCAGGGCGCCAAGGACCTCGCCCGTCGCCAGGTTATCGTCAAGGAACTGCCGGCGATTCAAAACCTCGGCGCGATGGATGTCCTGTGCTGCGACAAGACCGGCACCCTCACCGAAGACTGCATCGTGCTCGAGCGCTACCTCAACGCCGACAGCAACGAGGACACGCGTGTGCTGCGCCATGCGTTTTTGAACAGCTTCTTCCAGACCGGCCTCAAAAACCTTATCGACCTGGCCGTTATCGACCGCGCCGATGTGACGCCCTCGACCATCGCACCCGATTCCATGCTGGGTCAGAGCCTGCGCGACCGCTATACCAAGGTCGACGAGGTTCCCTTCGATTTCTCGCGCCGTCGCCTGAGCGTAGTTGTCTCCGACGCCCAAGGCAAAACCCAGATGGTTACCAAGGGAGCTGCCGAGGAAATGCTCGAGATCTGCTCCTTTGTCGAGGTCGATGGCATCGCTCAGCCGCTCACCGACGAGAAGCTCGCCCAGATTCGCAAGCGGGTCGACGGACTTAACGCCGAGGGCCTGCGCGTGATTGCCGTGGCGCAGAAGACCGATCCGCGCTGCGTGGGCGAGTTTGGCATCGCCGACGAGTGCGACATGGTGCTGATGGGCTTTTTGGCCTTCCTCGATCCGCCCAAAGCAAGTGCCGCGGGCGCCGTCGCCACCCTCGAGGCCAAGGGCGTAGCGGTCAAGGTCCTGACCGGCGACAACGACCGCGTCGCCGCCACCGTCTGCGAGCAGATCGGTATCGATGCGAGCAACGTCTTGCTCGGCCCCGAGATCGATGCACTCGATGATGCCGAGCTTGCCGAGCGCGCCGAGAAAACCCATCTCTTCGCCAAGCTCTCGCCGCTGCAGAAGGCACGCCTGGTGCGCGTCATGCGCGAGCTGCTCGGTCACACCGTGGGCTTTATGGGCGACGGTATCAACGACGCCGCCGCCATGCGTGCGAGCGATTGCGGCATCTCGGTCGATTCGGCCGTCGATATTGCCAAGGAATCCGCCGATATCATCTTGCTTCAGAAGGACCTAGGCGTGCTCGAGCGCGGCATCATCGAAGGCCGCCGCACCTACGGCAACCTGCTCAAGTACCTCAAGACCACAGTGAGCTCCAACTTTGGCAACGTGTTCTCCGTGACCGTCGCGAGCCTGTTCTTGCCGTTTTTGCCCATGAGTGCCCTGCAGCTGGTGCTGCTGTCGCTCGTCTACGAGATCGTGTGCATCACGCTACCGTGGGACACCGTCGATGACGTCTGGACCGCCCGTCCGCGCTCCTGGGACGCCGCGTCCATCAAGGGCTTTATGCTCGAGCTGGGCCCCGTGAGCTCGCTGTTTGACATCGTGACCTTCGCCGCGCTCTTCTTTGTGGTGTGCCCCGCCACCGTAGGCGCAAGCTGGTCCGAGCTCTCCGGGACGGGCAACGTCGCGGGTATGGCGACCTTTGCCGCGCTCTTCCAGAGTGGCTGGTTTATCGAGTCCATGTGGTCGCAGACGCTCGTGATCCACATGCTGCGCTCCCCGCGCCTGCCGAGCCCACGTGACCACGCCGCGCCGGCACTGTGCGCTCTCACCGTGCTAGGCCTGGCGCTTGTCACCTGGCTGCCGGCAAGCCCCATCGCCGATGCGCTCGGCCTCATGACGCTGCCCGTGAGCTTCTTCGCGCTGCTCATCGGCATCGTCGCCGCCTACATCGCACTCACCCAGCTGGCAAAGCGCCGCTACATTGCCCGCCACGGCGAGCTGCTGTAGCAAGCAGGTGGAAAACACCCTGCCAGTTGCCGTTGCCTCTGCCGCCACCGATGCCGCTGCCTCTGCCGCTGCCTCTGCCGCTGTCGCAGTCTATCCCCTCAGCAGTTGCGGTGAAATAGTTCCCGCTTAAAGCCCCGTGACTTTAATTTAGGGACTATTCCACCGCAACTTATTGGGGGATTAGCTAGTCCTTGGGTGTCCAGGACCAGAAGAAGTTGATAAGGGCCACACGCGAGGCGGTGTCGGTCTTTTTGTTGATCAAGGAAATGTGGCGGTAGAGCGTGGAGCGCGAGAGGAAAAGCGTTGTGGCGATGTCCTGGACGCTCTGGTCCGAAACGACCAAGACCTCAAGAATATCGCGCTCGCGCCTTGTAAGCCCAAAGGTGACGACGAAGGCATCGAGGCGTTCATCGGACGTGGGCTCCGCGGCCTCCACCACTCATTTAAGCACCACTCATTTAAGCACGTCCCCAATGAGTGGCCGAAGAACGTCCCCGGTGACTAGTCAAAAATGGGCCATATGTCCCAGTTGTGGAGACTCGTTGAGCCGTCTGGGTATCGCGAAGGATCGCGCACTCCCCCATCATCAAAAGTGACACACGCTACCTGTTGATGGGAGGCAGCCATGGGCTTCTTTGACAAGATGTTCGAAAAGAAAGAATGCGCGATTTGCGGTACCGAGCTGGGGCTTTTGGGGAAGACCAAAATAAACGAAGGCTACCTGTGCAAAGAGTGCGCCGGCAAGCTCTCCCCCTACTTCCACGGCTATCGCTCCAGCACCGCGGACGATATCCGCGAGCAACTCGCCTACCGCGAGGCCAATGCCGAGCGCCTGGCGTCGTTCAACCCCACGCGCACGCTCTCTGCCGGGCGCACCAATATTATGCTCGATGAGGACGCGGGCCTGCTGATCATTACCTCGCAGAGCCGCTGGCGCGACGCCAACCCCGACATCATCGAGTTTTCGCAGGTACTCGGCTGTGATATGGATATCGACGAGCAGCGCACCGAGATCTATCGCGAGACCAAGGACGGCGAGCGCGAGAGCTACAACCCGCCGCGCTACGACCTGGATTACGACTTTAATCTGACCATCCACGTCAACACGCCGTACTTTACCGAGATCAACCTGCGCGTGAACGACTCCACCATCGATCAGCGCGGCTCCATCGAATACCGCGAGGCTAAGCGCCAGGCAACCGAAGTCCGCGATGCGCTGGTGCAGCTGCGCCAGGAGACGCGCGACAACGTCGTGGCCGCCAAGGCCCCCAAGACCGCGGTGACCTGCCCCTTCTGCGGAGCCACCACCATTCCCGATGCCAGTGGGCGCTGCGAATACTGCGGCGGCGCCATCGGCGCATAGCCTCCGGCACGGAAAGGACCGATCATGGCCTTCGAGAGCGTCAACTATCAGTGCCCCGCGTGTGGCGGCCCCCTTCACTTTGCCAGTGCCGAGCAAAAGCTCGTCTGCGACTACTGTGACTCGCGCTTTGAAGTCGAAGAAGTCGAGGCCCTCTATCGCGAGCGCCAGGACAAGGCAGATGCCAAAGCTGATGCCGCAGCCGCGGCTCCCAAACCTGCTGCCGACGACGCCGTGCAGGAGCTGGCCCAAAACGCCGGCTACATCTGCTCGTCGTGCGGTGCTGAGCTGGTCTCGGACGGCACCGTCGCCGTTACCACCTGCCCATACTGCGGCAACTCCGCCGTAGCACCCGGCCAGCTCTCGGGCGACTTCTCACCCGACCTGGTGATTCCGTTTAAGCTCGGGCGCGACGACGTCATGGCCGCGCTCAAAGACCACTACAAGGGCAAAATCCTGCTGCCCAAGAGCTTTGTCACCGGCAACCACATCGACGAGGTCCAAGGTGTCTACGTGCCGTTTTGGCTCTACGGCGCCCGCGTTGACGGCGAAGTGTACTTTGACGCGACCAACGAGACCGTGACCGAGGAATCCGACCGCACCGTCACGACCACCGACCACTACGATGCCTACCGCAAGGGAAATATCTCGTTTAAGCGCGTGCCCGTCGACGGATCGTCCAAGATGCCCGACGGCCACATGGACGCCATCGAGCCGTTTGACTACGACGCGCTGCGCCCGTTTTCGGTCGCCTATATGCCCGGCTACATCGCCAACCGCTACGACGAGGATTGCGAGACCTGCAAGGCGCGCGCCGAGCGCCGCATGGAGGAGAGCACGATCTCGGCCCTGCGCGAGACCGTCGTCGACGAGTATGACGACGCCACGGTCGAAAGCAAGCAGCTCGACTACACCTGGGAAGACAGCGACTACGCCCTGTTTCCCGTGTGGATGCTCTCTACCTCGTGGAACGGCAAGAGCTACCTGTTTGCCATGAACGGCCAGACCGGCCGCATGGTCGGCGAGCTCCCCTGCTCCAAGCCCAAGCTCGCCATCGCCTCGGTGCTGTTCTTTGTGATCGGGTTTGTCCTCTCCCAGATTCTCTTTATGGGAGAGAACGCCTTCGATCCGGACTACCTCGCCTTTGATGTGGAGGGCATCCTCATCAACATCGTCGCGCCGCTGATCATCGTGATCATCGCAGACGTGCTGCTGGTAGGCCAGCTCAAGACGGCCAACGAGGCCACCCACGCCGACTGCTACTGCGGCGAGCTCGACCTGACCGAGAAGCACGACACCTTCAGCCACACCGAGACCACCGTTGTCATGAAGGACAACAAGGACGATTAGCCATTCTGACCAATACCACCCGGCCTTTGACAAGAAAGGAAGATCACCATGGGACTCTTGAAAGCTGGATTGGGTGCTGCCGGCGGCGTCATGGCCGACCAGTGGAAGGAATTTATCTATTGCGAATCGATGCCCGCTGACGTCTTGGCCTGCAAGGGCAGCAAGCGCACCGGCGGCCGCAGCTCCAACACGCGCGGCGAGGACAACGTCATCTCCAACGGCTCGGTCATCGCCGTCAACGACGGCCAGGGCATGCTCGTGGTGCAAAACGGCAAGATCATCGAGGTCGCACTGGAGCCTGGTGAGTTTGTCTTTGACACCGGCAGCGAGCCGAGCGTCTTCAGCGGTAACCTGGGCGACTCCATCAAGGAGACCTTCGCCAATATCGGCAGCCGCTTTACCTTTGGCGGCGACGCCGGCAAAGACCAGCGCGTCTACTTTATCAACACCAAGGAGATCATCGGCAACAAGTACGGCACCGCCTCGCCTGTGCCCTTCCGCGTGGTCGATAACAACATTGGCCTGGATGTCGACATCTCCGTTCGCTGCAACGGCGAGTATTCGTACCGCATCACCAACCCGCTGCTGTTCTACACCAACGTGTGCGGCAACGTGACCGATAGCTACACGCGCGACAAGATCGACAGTCAGCTTAAGTCCGAGCTGCTCACCGCTCTGCAGCCCGCCTTTGCCAAGATCTCGGAGATGGGCATCCGCTACAGTGCCATCCCCGGCCACACCACCGAGCTCGCCCGTGCGCTCAACGAGGTCCTCTCGGCCGACTGGCGCGACCTGCGTGGTGTCGAGATCGTGAGCTTTGGCGTCAACTCCATCGCCGCCTCACAAGAAGACGAGCAGATGATCAAGGACCTGCAGAAGGCCGCGGTCATGCGCGATCCCACCATGGCGGCCGCCAACATCGCCAGCGCTCAGAGCGACGCGATGCGCGCGGCAGCCGCCAACCCCAACGGAGCGATGGCCGGCTTTATGGGCATGGGCATGGCAGGCGGCATGGGCGGCATGAACGCTAGCCAGCTGTTCGCCGCCGGCCAGGCGCAGCAGCAGGCCGCCCCGCAACCGGCTCCGGCACCCGCCCCGGCTCCTGTCGCCGCACCTGCGGCCGGCGCATGGACCTGCAGCTGCGGCGCCACCAACACCGGCAAGTTCTGCTCCGAGTGCGGTAGTCCCGCACCCGCCCCGGCACCGGCCAAGTGGTTCTGCCCCAACTGCGGCAGCGAAAACGGCGGCAAGTTCTGCAGCAACTGCGGAACGCCCAGGCCCTAACCCCTCTATCTGGTAATTGGCGGGGGTTCCGCCACCCCCGCATTTGCTTCTATGGGTTTCGTTCGATAAAGGAGGACACCATGAAGACAACGTTCAAAAAGTCCGTACTCGCATTCCTGACATGCATCCTGGCGCTCGCCTTTGCCCTGACGGGCTGCAGCGGCGGCGGCAAAGACCCCAAGGCCAACTTCGTCGGCAGCTGGGAACTCTCGGGTGGAACCTTGGATGGCGAAGAGCTCACCGATGAGTACATGGATATGCTCAAGGAGTGGGGCCTCAACTGCGTCCTGATCCTCGACGAGGACGGCACAGGCGTCCTCGATATGTTCCTTGAGGTCGCCGACCTGAAATGGGAAGCCAAGGACGCCACCACCGTAACGATCACCGCCGAAGATGAGTCGCACGACCTGAAGCTCAAGGACGACAAGCTCGTCCTTGAGGTGGAAGGCGACAAGCTTATCTTCACCAAGTCCGACAAGGATCTGTCCGGCACGGTGAAGAAGGATCGCGAGGCGGCCGAGAAGGAAGAGGAGATCGATGAGGCCGTCGAAGACGACGATGTCCAGAACGTCGAAATCTCCCCCGCCGTCACCGTCGCCGATGACGATCTGTGCACCATCACCATCACCGAGAAGTTCAAGGACGACTGGGGCGACATCGGCTTTGTCGTCAACATCACCAACAAGAGCGACAAGGACCTGACCTTCTACGCTCCTTCCGGCAAGACCAACGTCAACGGCACCATGAAGGAACCCTGGTTCTCGGCTCACCTAATGCCTGGCACCAACGCCACCGAGGAGTTCACATTCTCGAGCGGCGAGCTTGACAGCCTTGACGACCTGGTCAACACGACCATCGGCATCGACGCCTACCTGACCGATTCCTACGAGGACGTCGCTTCCTACACCGCGACCATCGCGTAGCGACAGACACCGACAGCCGCGGATTGGCGGACATATCCGCGCACACCAGGCGGGGCCGCAGGAAATGATCCTGCGGCCCCGCCGCTTTATGCCCGCAGCACTGCCCATACAAGCAGGTCGCCCGCCGTTTTTAGATGCAAAACGGCGGGCGACCTATCTTCGGCGTTGGAGCACGGGCGGCACACCGACTACGGGCGCTCCATGTTGGGGACGATGCTGCCTTCGGTCACCGCATGCACGGCAAGACGCATGATGTTGTCGTAGCCGGTCTTGCTCAGGATCTCCGAAATGCGGCGCTTGATGGTGCCCTCGCTCATAAACAACTCGGCCGCGATCTCGCGTCGGCTCTTGCCCTCGCAGGCAAGGCGCAAAATCGACAGCTCGACATCGTCGAGTGCCGCCGTGCCCGAAAAAATGCTCTCGGGCGGCTTGGGAAACGTGCAATAGCCCGCCAGCGTGGAGCGCATCACGGCGAACAGCTCGTCGATACCGACGTTCTTGTACACAAAGCTATCGACGCCCGCCTCGCGGGCCTGATCGACAAAGGTGATCTCGGGCATGCCGGTCATGATAATGATGCGGCACTCGGGCAGCTGCTCCTTGATGCGCGCCGCCGCCACGATGCCGTTGGAATCATGCTCGGTGCATACGTCCATCAGTATCATGTCCGGACGCTCCTTGAGCGCGACACCCAAGGCCTCGGAGGCATCGGCGATGGCTGAAACAACGGTCATATCGGGCTGGTCGCCAACGGAGCGCGCCAGGCTCTCGCGCAGAATGGCCTGGTCTTCGACTATAAGGACGCGAATCATGAGCTTCTCCTCCGAACAGCGGCGTTGGGCGTAAGTGGAATGGATACCGTAAGCGTAAAGGGCGGGGCGGCGTGGACCTCTAGGCTGCCACCCAGATCTTGCGCGACATGCCTCATACCTGGGATACCCGTTCCCTCGCGATACGATACGGGGGCCGGGGACCCGTCGTTAGAAATCGTCATGTGCGCGACGGTGCCAGCATCCGCCCCCTCCTGCCACAGGCGCACGTGGACCCGATGCGCCTGCGCATGCTTGGTGGCATTGGTCGAGGCCTCGCGGATAATCTGCAAAAATGCGGCGGCGACACGCGCATCCTCAGGCAGCGCGCCCTCAACATCGATCTGCACACTCACCAGGCCAAAAGCATGGACGATATCACCCAGCTGCTCTGCAGGCTCGCTGGCACCACCACTGCGCAGATCGGCAGCGATTGAGCGCAGCAGTGGGTCGATCTGCTCGAGTGACTCGTCATCCAGGCGCCCCTCCTCCAAATAGCGATGAAGAATGGACAGGCGCTGGCCAATCACGTCGTGCACGCGAGCGCGCATACGCAGATAGGCCGCATTGTCAGCAACTTTTTTGACTTCTTCGATCTGGGCTTGGAGCTCTTGGCCCGCAAGCTCAAGCAGGTGGTTGGCTTGCGCCAGGCGATCATGGGCATGCGCATACTCTGTTACATCCAGACCGATAATGCGCTCGAAGAGGCGGCCCGAAACCATAACGTCATCGTGCACAAACAAGCGAATCTCGGCGGGAGAAACCTCGACCACAACGCGCGCCTCACCAAAGCGGTCCAGATTAATGCGCACGCGGTTCTTGCTGCTTTCGGGCATTTGCATGCTAAGTTTGCGCAGGTCGTTCCATGTGCTGCTCATGTCACACAGATCAGTGGGCATATGAAGTTCCACTAGGTTTTTGCGCATGCAGCGGTTCATGAGCAGCGGACGGCCCCTCGGGTCCAGATACAGGATGCCCACGGGAATCACGTTGATGGTCTCGATCGTCGAGAACGCGGTGATATCCTCCTGGCGGTTACGGACGTCCATCAAGAGCGCCGCGATGGAACGGAACAGGAAGAACGCTCCCTCTGCGATAAGGACAACGGTCCACGCCGAGTCCATAACAACAACCATTGGCGGCGTTACGGCGGCAACGAGCAGCAGCTCAGTCAGCATGACGGGACGACGATAGCGCACCATAAGCACCACGCCATAGGCAAAGATCGCGGCATTGAGCCACAGCGCTCCGCCCATTGCCCTGGCGCAAACGCCAAGCGGCGCCAGCAGATACGAGCCAGACGACGCGAATAAGATGAGCGCCGAAATCATCAGGTGAAGCACAAGGCTCGCCTCGTAGGCGCAAATCACCTTACGGTTATAGGACGAGCGGCGCGATGAGATGAGCGGGACGTGGATCGTCTGCAGACACGCAGCCAGGGCAAAGACAACATCGAGCGCAACGATTTGGGGAAGGATGAGCGAAATCTGCATCGTCACTCACCCGCCCTCGGCATCAAAACGATCATGCGCAGCTGGCCGAGCTCGCCCTCAAGGCGGTATGCCACGTTGCGCCCTTGCAGAGCGCTTTCGAGCTCTTGCGCAGCGGGCGTCTGCGAAAGATCTTCATCATCGTTGGAAAAAAGCGTGGCGCGCAGCTCGACACTGCATCGGTCATGGTCGCCCAAGTGATACATAAGCGCCGGATGGTCGGTGGTGTAGGCAAAAAACGCAAAGTCATACACGCAGTCGTACAGGGCGCTTACCGTACTGGCGTGCATCGGGCGCCGTATGGCGATAATCGAGGCGCAATCGATATCGATGGTGCGCAGGTCGCTTGCGAGCTCGTTGGCAATGAGCTGAATGCGGTCGCGATCAAAACCGCTCTCCCCGTGCTGTGCCAACGTGAGCGACCCCTTGCGCTTGCAATAGGCGACGAGCATCTTGGCGCGCTGCAGCATGCGGTAACGCTCGTGCGAAGACGCTTCGTCGGTCAACGGCGGCAGCGAGCTCAGCAGGTCGTACATCCCTTCGAGCGCACGGGCAAGCGCCTGGTCCACATCTTGGACCAGCAAGGTCTCGGCCTCTTGATCTGCCAGGTGCGTCTTAAGGTCGTAGTCGGCGGCGAGTAGCTCGTTTTGACGCTGCAGCTCCATGCGACGATGCGCCAGTTCACGGTTAAGCTCGTTGAGCTCCGACACGTCTTGGGCAAGCAGCGCCGATCCGCCCAGCAGTGGAAAGGCACGGTACATCACATCGGGATCGGACGCCACGGCAAAGGCATGGGCGCGGCCGTGCTCCTGGGTCCGCAACTCCTCGCGCACGCCTACCGGCATTGGCTTTGAAACTGGCGTGGCATAGACTTCCTGCAGGTCGCGCGTTAGAACTTTGAGGTCAAGCGGCAAGGTGTCGAAGATGCCAGCGATGTCGTGATACGACGGAATGACACCGCAATCGAGACAGATTTCCATCGCCACCACGCACAGGATGCAATAGACGAGCGAAAAGTTAAGCCTCCATGCCCAGGGCACACGCAACGCATACGAGATGGCAAAGAATGCGCCACCCAGCAGTACGAGCGCCGCCGTGCCCGAGAAACGCTGGATGCGAAAGGACGAGGACCGACCAACCAGGATAAAAAAGGCCACGAAGTCAAAGGCCGTCCACACGAGGACGGCGAAATAACCCCAGCCGTACGTGTAATCGTTGCTCCAGGTGTCGCTTGTACGGTCAAAGCGGAAGACCTGCTGGTGAAAATCGTTGGTGAGCACAAATCCGATAAGCAGGATGGCCACAATCCACAGCGCAGCGCAGTAGCGGCGACCCAGGCGGTGTTGCTCCAGGCCCGCAAGGCGCAGACCACACAACTGGTAGAGCAGCGGAATGAGCGTCATGGGCACGTAGTACAGGTACCACAGCACAGTGGCATAGAACGGCGTGAACGACTTGTACTTGAGAATGACTTCGATCATCCACAGGGCGCAGATGGTGGCGATGGCAACAAGGCGGCGGCGCAACACATAGTCCAAACAGCGCAGATAGACCGATACGCCCCAGATTGAAAATATAATTGCGGCGACAAGCAGCGGGAGAGAGCTCGAGTGGACGAGCGCATCCACGACCTCTTCGGACACCTCGCCATAGGCGGGCACGGCGTTAGAAAGTTTGGGGTCGAAGGCGAACAGCGCCGGCAAGACTACCAAAAGCATGAGGAACAACGCGGTGATGACACCGGCGATAGCAAAGACGCGGTGGCGGTACGCCTGATGTGTTATGCCAACAAGGAATCGCGGCATGGCGAAGAGCCTGCCGCCCCTGGGATCCGCCACGGGTGCGGATCGGGCGGCCGCATGGCCGATATGTCGTTCGCGGGTACCCATAGTCCCTTTAGTGTACCGACAGATGGGTCGAAAAAGCGGGCCGCATGTCCCAAAATCCGCAGACGGCAAGGCGCCCGGCGAGCATTAACTGCTCGCCGGGCGCCTTGGTTAGGAGGCTACGGTTGCTGGAGAGGCCTAGGACAGGTCTTCACCGTTCGAGGCGATGACCTTCTTGTACCAGTCGAAGCTCTTCTTTTTGGAACGCTTGAGGGTGCCGTTGCCGGCGTCGTCGCGGTCCACATAGATAAAGCCGTAGCGCTTGGACATCTCGCCCGTGCCGGCAGACACCAGGTCGATTGGGCCCCAGGTGGTGTAGCCCAGCAGGTCAACGCCGTCCTCGGTCACCGCGTCGCGCATCGCAGCGATATGCTGGCGCAGGAAGTCGATACGGTAGTCGTCGTTGATGGAGCCATCCTCCTCGACAACATCCTTGGCGCCCAGACCGTTCTCGACCACAAACAGCGGCTTCTGATAACGGTCGTACAGGTCGTTAAGGGTGATGCGGAAGCCCAGCGGATCGATGGCCCAGCCCCACTGGCTCTCCTGCAGGTAGGGATTCTTGGCGCCGGCGAAGGCGTTGCCCTGGGTGCGCTCGACATCGGGGTTATCGGCACCGGCGGAGCAGCGGGTGCTGTAATAGCTAAAGCTGATGAAGTCGACGATATTGGCGGCCAGGATCCCGCGGTCCTCGTCCGTCATGCCCACATCGATGCCTAGACGCTCGAGCTTCTTGACGGCATAGGCCGGGTAGTAGCCGCGGCTCTGGACGTCGACGAAGAAGTAGTTGTCCTGGTTATCGAGCTGCGCCTGGCGTACATCGCCCGGACGGCAGCTGTAGGGGTAGTAGCTACCTGCGGCGAGCATGCAGCCGATCTTGATCTCGGGGTCGATCTCGTGGGCGATCTTGGTTGCCCACGCGCTGGCGACGAGCTCGTTGTGGGCGGCCAGGTACTCGACGGCCTCCTTGTTCTCGCCCTCCTCAAAGACCAGACCGGCACCCATAAACGGCAGGTGCAGGATCATATTGATCTCGTTAAAGGTAAGCCAGTACTTCACCAGACCCTTGTAGCGGGTGAAGATCGTGGTCGCGAGGTTCTTGTAGAAGTCGATGAGCTTGCGGTTGCGCCAGCCGCCGTACTCCTTGATGAGGTGAATCGGGCAGTCGAAGTGTGTGATGGTCACGAGCGGCTCGATACCGTGCGCCCGGCACTCGCGGAATACGTCCTCGTAGAAAGCCAAGCCGGCCTCGTTGGGCTCGGTCTCGTCGCCGTTGGGGAAAATGCGGGTCCACGCCAGGCTCATGCGGAAGGTCTTAAAGCCCATCTCGGCAAAGAGAGCGATGTCCTCCTTGTAATGGTGATAGAAATCGATGCCGGTCTGCGCGGGATAGTAATAGCCGTCCTCGAAGTCGAGCATCTTACGCTGGCCGGAGACCACCGCATAGCGCTCGGGGCCGTGCGGTGCCACGTCCACGTTGGCCAGGCCACGGCCGTCCACGTTGTAGGCGCCCTCGCACTGGTTGGCAGCCGTCGCGCCGCCCCACAGGAAGT
>UQZH01000037.1 GCA_900545445.1 uncultured Collinsella sp.
GGACGGGCTTGGGCGCGCGGGGTGCGAGCTTGGGGCCGGCGGTTGCGGCGGGTTCGATGCTCGACGTGCTCGAACGCAAATGCCCGCATCCGTCTACATATTGCGCTGTGCCGCTGGCGTCGAGGCGGCGTATGTCGGCGCGCTCGCTCGCGTAGCCTACAAAGAGCGAGATGCTGTTGCACACCACGTGCTTATCGACTAAGTCCAGCACAGCGTTGTCGACCATCTCGCGCAACACGGTGTAGGCTTGCTCATAGGCATAACCCTTCGATAGCACTTGCCCCGTGGTTGTTGAGGTTGCCTGCGGGCGATAGGCCTGAATATCGGCGATAGTTGTCGGCTCGCGCCCAAAGGCGTGGTCGATAAGATACTCGGCATTGACGCCGAGCTCGTCGTAGAGCAGGTTTTCGTCGAGCGCCGCGACGCCCATCAGATCGTAGACGCCGTATTTTTCGAGTCGTGCTGCCACGCCGGGCCCAATGCCCCAGATGTCGGTGATGGGGCGATGGGGCCAGATCTCCTTGCGAAAGGTCTCGTCGTCGAGTTTGCCGATGCGGCTGGGTACGTGCTTGGCGGTAATGTCGAGTGCCACCTTGGCCTGGAATAGGTTGGGGCCGATGCCAACCGTTGCCGTGATGCCGGTGCGCGCCAGGACCTCGTCGCGCAACATGCAGGCGAAGCCTTCAGCGTCGGTGTGATAGAGGTCCAGATAGGGTGTCACGTCGATAAAGCATTCGTCGATGGAGTAGACGTGCACGTCTTGCGGACTCACGTATTCCAGATAGATACCGTAAATTTGCGCCGACACCTCCATGTAGTGCTGCATGCGCGGTATGGCCTTGATGTAGTCGATGCCGTCGGGAATTTCGAACAGACGGCAGCGATTGTGTATCCCCAGGTCCTTCATGGCCTGTGTGATGGCGAGACAGATGGTCGTGCGCCCGCGCGATTCGTCGGCAACGACCAGGTTGGTGGTGAGCGGGTTGAGCCCGCGGTCAACGCACTCGACGCTAGCGTAGAACGTCTTAAGGTCGATGCAGACATAGGTGTGACGCTCGTGCCCCACGCGTCCTCCCATCAAACACATGTTCTTATCGAATACATGTTCGATAATACCCGCTTGTGCGGACATCGTCAAAACCTGTCCCTTTTTGGTCGGTCGCCGTTTGAGGGCGGATTGGCAACGCTCGCTGATTGTAGTCTTGACCTGCGCTAGAATAGTGGCATCTGAATGTCCGGGCGCATGGAGACGTGCGCCCGTATGCTGAGGAGGACTTTATGGCAACTGTTGCCGCACCTATCGATGCTACGTCGACTGCCGCTTGGAAGGCGCTCGAGGCTCATCAGGAGAAGCTCGAGGCCGAAGGTATCGACCTCAAGGCCTGGTTCGCCGCCGATGCCGAGCGCGTGAACAAGCTGAGCTTTGACGCTGGTGACCTGCACTTCGATCTGTCCAAGAACCTTGTGACCGATGAGACCGTCAAGCTGCTGTGCGATCTTGCCCGCGAGGTGAAGCTCGAGGAGCGCCGCGACGCCATGTTCTCCGGCGAGCACATCAACACCACCGAGGACCGCGCCGTCCTGCACACCGCGCTGCGCCGCCCGGCAAGCGAGAAGGGCCAGCTCATCGTTGACGGCCAGGATGTCGTCGCCGACGTGCACGAGGTCCTCGACCGCATGTATGCCTTCGCCGAGCGCGTGCGCTCCGGTGAGTGGAAGGGTGTTACCGGCAAAAAGATCGAGCACCTGGTGTCCATCGGCATCGGTGGCTCCGACCTGGGCCCGGTCATGGCCTACGAGGCCCTGCGTCCCTACGCCGACGCCGGTATCGACTGCCGCTATATCTCCAACATCGATCCCAACGACCAGGCCGAGAAGCTCAAGGGTCTGGATCCCGAGACCACGCTCGTGATCATCGTCTCCAAGACCTTCACCACGCTCGAGACCCTCACCAACGCCCGCGAGGTCAAGACCTGGATGCTCGAGCAGCTCAAGGCTCAGGGCGCCATCGATGGCTCCGATGAGCAGAACGCCGAGGCCGTGGCAAAGCACTTCGTCGCCGTTTCCACCGCACTCGAGAAGGTCGAGGCCTTCGGCATCGACCCCGCTAACGCTTTTGGTTTCTGGAATTGGGTCGGCGGCCGCTACTCCGTCGACTCCGCCGTGGGCCTGTCGCTGATTGTCGTGCTCGGCCCCGAGCGCTTCCAGCAGTTCCTTGAGGGCTTCCATGCCATCGACGAGTACTTCTGCAACACGCCGCTCGAGAACAACGCCGTCGCGCTGATGGGCCTGCTCAACGTCTGGTACGTCAACTTCTTCGGTTCCAAGAGCCATGCCGTGCTTCCGTATTGCCAGTACCTGCACCGTTTCCCGGCCTACCTGCAGCAGCTCACCATGGAGTCCAACGGCAAGCATGTCCGCTGGGACGGCAGCGCCGTGACCTCCGACACCGGTGAGATCTTCTGGGGCGAGCCCGGCACCAACGGCCAGCATGCCTTCTACCAGCTGCTGCACCAGGGCACTGTGGTGGTCCCGGCCGATTTCATCGCCTTCGCCAATACCGCCAACCCTGCGACCGATAGCGGCCAGGACGTGCACGAGCTGTTCCTGGGCAACTTCCTGGCCCAGACCAAGGCGCTCGCCTTTGGCAAGACGGCCGACGAGGTTCGTGCCGAGGGCACGCCCGAGCAGATCGTCCCGGCCCGTTGCTTTGAGGGCAACCGCCCGACGACCTCGATCTTCGGCGACACGCTGACCCCGTTTGCGCTCGGCGAGCTCATCGCCCTGTACGAGCACATCACGTTTGTCGAGGGCACGGTCTGGGGCATCGACTCCTACGACCAGTGGGGCGTCGAGCTGGGCAAGCAGCTTGCCAAGCAGATTACCCCGGCCTTCCACGACGACGCCGCCAAGGCCGAGCAGGACGCTTCGACCCAGGCGCTCATCGAGTTCTACCGCGCGCATCGCAAGTAGTCGCTGCTGTTAACGCATCGCGCCTTATAGCCAGGGGCCCGTATCCTATCGGATGCGGGCCCCTTTGCTTTGCCGTGGTCCCGGGGCGCACGGCCTTTGTGGAACATCGCTGGGGCGCCGCGCGCTGCGAGAACCCTGCGCCTAGATCTCGGCCTCCGCATGGCCTCGCTGCGCCTCGGGCAGCTCCCCGTAGAGCGGATGGTCTTCGAGCCTAAAGCGCTCGACCTGTTCGGGAGTGCGACCGCGTACAAAGAGCCACGAGCGATCGATTGGCGTCGCCATGAGCGTGCTGGGCAGCGCGTCGGCGCGGTCGGAAAACACCCGGGCACTCTCGGGATCCTGGAACGCCAGCACCAGATGCGTGTCGCAGTTGCCCATGATGGAGCGTGCGCGTGCCTCGCCATAGAGCGCATCGAGCTGGTTGGTCGACTGCAGCAGCAGCGTTGCCCAGATGTTGCGGCTTCGGATAATCGAGAGCACGTTGTCGATCTGGGGGATCTGCAGATTTGCGAAGTCATCGAGCATAAAGCGCACGGGCACGGGCAGGCTGCCGTCGGGCTGCCTATCGGCCTCACGAATGAGGCCCATAAACGCCTGCGAAATAAAGAGGCCGGTTAGCGGATCGAGATTGCGGTCAATATCGCTCACGGTTACAAACAGGGCGCAGGGGGTGTGTCCCATGGAAGCGAAGTCCACCTGATGGCACTCACGATAGAGCTGTGCCGCACCGTCGAATCCCAGACACATGACCTTTTCGGCAAGGATGCCGACGATGCTCGCGTGCATGCGCTCGGCATTTTGCGTAATGGCGTAGCGCCGCCATAGCGAGAGGGCATAGCTTTGGGGGTCGGTCGTGATCAGGTCGTCAAACAATCGACCCGTGGCACCGTCCTGCAGGTGCTCGATCAGCTTGATGACTGAGCTGATCGTCTGCTCGTCGGCGGGTAGCTGTTCAGTGACGTAGGCGATAAGACACGACAGCAGGTTTGCCGCCGCATGATCCCAAAAAGGCTGGTTGTTGTCCTCGATGGGGCAGATGGCCTTTGCCACCGAGAGAATGTCCTGCTGGTTGGGCCTGCCGTCCGCCTTGCGGCGAATGTGCTTCAGGGGGTTGTAGCCGCAGCGCTCGATGCCGGGCGCAAGGGCCGGGACGGTGTTGAGGTCGGCGAAGTTGAGACATTGCACGCGGTAACCGTGGGCTGCCAGCACGGGTCCCACTTCGCGACAGAGCGTGCCTTTGGTGTCGAGCACGATGTAGCTTGCGTTCATCTGCAGCAGGTTGGGCTTGAGGACGTTTCGGGTCTTGCCGGCTCCCGAGGGGCCGATCACAAGTGCATTGTTGTTGAGTCCCGTTTGGCGGGTGTCGCAGGAAAGCGTTCGATCCTTGGCGAGGATGGTGGACGATGCGGACTCAGATGCGGCGAGGCGGCTGGCGAGGTTAGACATGGGCGACCTCCTTGGTGGTCGAGAGGATTTCGTGGGCAAAGCCGAGCTCGACGGCGCGCTCGGCCGAAAGGTAGGTGTCTTTTGCGGTGAGGGACTGGATGCGCTTGGGCGTGAGGCCGCTGCGGTCCGAGAGGATTTGCGTGAGGGTCTTGCGGGTCTGCATGAGACGCCGGCTGGTTTCCTGCAACGCAAGTGCCGAGCCGCCTGCCCCCTGGGGGATCAGCGGGTCGTGAATCATGAGCTCTGCATGGGGCGCCATACGGCGATCGTCGCCGCCCATAAAGATCACGGCGCCCATGGACGCGGCGAATTCCAGGCAGACGGTGCGGATGGGGCACGATGCGAGGCGCATGGCGTCATAGATCGCAAGACCCGATCGCACGCTTCCGCCGGCGCTGGCGACAAATATGGTGATGGGGCGGCTGGGGTCGGTGGCATCGAGCAGGCGGATCTGCTGACATAGGTCGTGGGCCATCGGGGTTTCGATGTCTCCCATGACGGAGAGCTCGCGACGGGCGAGCATCTCATCGTAAATGCTGGTGAGCGTGATGCCTCGGGCGGATTCACGCATGGTGAGGGGGCTGATGATGGGGGAATGATTGGTGTCCATGAGGACTCCTTTCTGTTGGTTGTGTTGTGGAATAGGATTGTTGCCCGCGGAGGGGCTGGCGGGCTACAGGGTTCGTCCGAGCCTGAGATCGAGCTCGGTTGTGGGGCAGGCTGCCTGTTCGTGCGGCTCGCAAGCGCCAAGGGCTCCAAAGCGATGGAGCGTTGCGACGGGCGTGGTGTAGGCGAGCCGCAGCTGATGCTCGACAGGGGCACATCCGTCATTTTTGTAATGAGCCGCGTAGTACTGCGCGATACTGGCGTTCATCTCGCTGCCATTGCGATGGCGCTCAAACTGGCGTCTGCAGGTCTCGATGATCTTTGCTACCGACTTGGGTGCCGTCGCGGGAACAAGGGCGAGATAGCCCTCAAATAGCTCGTTGATGCTCAGGAGGCACAGCAGGTCGATCAGCGTCCTTATGGCTGCTCCCCCGGCGGAAAAGTGCGCGGTCATGCGGTTATATCGGTCGCGGTCGACGATGGCCGCATGGGGTCTTGGAGTTTTCTGCCCCGTGGTCCCGGGCTTTTGCCGCGCCTGTGTATTGAGCTCGACGTTGCAGCGCTTGAGGCCGTCCAACGGAAGGAACAGTGCAGTGCGCAGGGTGTTCCGCTTGCTTTCGAGTTCATGGCGCTCGTCGGGTTCCCATTCGAGCTTGAGTTTCGTGTCGAGCGCCGTAAGCATATGGGCTAGGCAGCCTACGGTAAGAACGTACGAATCGTTGTCGCGTTTTGGGGCATAGGGGTCTGTCAGCTTGCGAATGTCGGGGTCGCCCATGATCTTTGTGCAGCGCTTCAGCAGTTGAGGGTGGTCGGCCAAGAACGTCGCGAGCGGTAGCGACGCGTAGTTCTTGATGGTCGCGGCGGCAAAGGCGGCGTCATATTCGTTTGCATATGCTCGCTCAATGCGGGCATCCAGAATGCTTTTCTTATCGCCGTCTTCAGCGTGGTGGTTTGTCATAGCTTCTCCAATCGGTTGATGTTCGTGCTGTTTGTTGATGTGTTGGTTGTCGTGAGTGATGTGCTTGCCGTGGGTGATGTGCTGACGTTGGGGTGCTATGCGGTTTTCAATGAGCCCGTGAGGCAGTTGCTGCAGGGGCGGGATGGAACGGCCCATGCAAGGCGGAAGGCATCGTGCTCAAAATCGAGACAGCAATGCCCTGGGTGCCTCACATGTGGCAGTTACCTCATTAAGTTGTCATTGCGTTTGGGGTTGTACTTTGCCGATCTTCCTTCTCTTACACGCTGAAAACTGAAACTGAATATGCTCGATCAAACGATGACCACCGGAGCGGTCATCTTTAAAGTACGTTCGTTTTGCTGATTTGACAAGAACTAATTTTGAAATTTTTTTCTACGGGATGAAATGAGGTCGATGGGGCGGCCGCGTTTAGCGTCGTCGGCTTTGTATGTGGTGGCTCGGCGTATGGGACGGAGCGATTGCGCCCCACGGTTACACGCTGTTCATGTTCGGGACAATATGGCTTTTTATCCGTTGCAGACAGAGCTGCAGTAGGTGTTCTGTATGATGACTCAGACAAGGTTGCTCAATGACAGGGAGGCACATATGTCCATCAAGGCCATCGCAATGGATATCGACGGCACACTCACCAACGACCAGAAGGTCATTAGCCCGCGTACGCGCGAGAAGCTGCTCGCGGCGCAGGAATCGGGCATTAAGCTCATCTTGGCTTCGGGCCGTCCCGCATGGGGACTGCATGCCTTGGCGCAGGAACTCGACCTTCAAAACCACGATGGCCTGCTGGTCGCCTTTAACGGTGCGCATGTGGTCGACGCTCAAACCGACGAGGTTCTTTTTGACCAAGCCATGCCGGCTGACGAGCTGCATCGTCTGCTCGACCACCTGCGCAACTTTGATGTCATTCCCATCATCTCGCTCGGCCGCGACCTACATGTTGAGGATTCGTATCACTGCATGATCACGCTGCCCGACGGCTCGCAGAAAAACATTGTTAAGTACGAGCGCGATGCCTGCGACCTTAAAATCCGTGAGGTCGGCAGTCTCCATGAGGTCGTTGATACCTATCCGGTGGACAAGTTGTTGACCGCGGGCGATCCGGAGTATCTGCAGGCGCATTACGAGGAGATGTATGCGCCCTTCGCCAAGACGCTTTCTGGCATGTTTACGGCCGACTGGTACTTTGAGTACACGGCGCCCGGTATCGACAAAGCCCGCGCACTCGAGGGTGCCCTGCCTAAGCTCGGCATCGATGCCAGTGAGGTCGTATCGTTTGGCGACGGCCAGAACGACAAGTCCATGATTGAGTGGGCCGGCACTGGTGTTGCCATGGGCAACGCGGTTGACGAGGTTAAGGCCGTGGCCCAGATGGTGACCGCCAATAACAACGAAGATGGCATTGCGGTGGCATTGGATAAACTGCTGGGTTAG
Organism: uncultured Collinsella sp.; assembly: GCA_900545445.1. Classification (GTDB taxonomy): domain Bacteria; phylum Actinomycetota; class Coriobacteriia; order Coriobacteriales; family Coriobacteriaceae; genus Collinsella. Next base: position 7,433 of record UQZH01000037.1, read on the forward strand.
AATCGCCGATAATGCATGATTCGGGCGTCTGCTTGCAGGCGCCCTTTTTGTTAGGGAGGATGACGTGTCCGCATTTCCGTTCGATGCCGTTATCTTTGACATGGACGGCGTGATCGTCGATACCGAGCGCTACTACCTGGGAGAGACCGCCGCGTTTGCCAAAGAGCTTGGACTGAATTTGAGCCAGGAGGAGTTGAACGCGCAGGTCGGCACTTCGCATCAGTTCTTTCTGCGCATGCTGGTCGATTGGTTTGAACGCGCCGGAAAGGGGCATGTCACCGCTGAGGAGGCGATTGCCCGCTGGGACGAGTGGGCACGCAACCGTCCGTGCGATTATCAGACTCTGATTAACCCGGGTGCCGTGGATACGATTCGAGAATTGCCGCGTCGCGGCGTTCGCGTGGCGCTTGCCAGCTCGTCTCCCATGGATAGCATCGAGGAAGTGCTCAATGCGTGCGGGCTGTCGGATGCCTTTGAGTATGTGGTGAGCGGCGAGCAGTTTAAGGAGAGCAAGCCCGAGCCCGACATCTACCTGCATGCGCTGGACCTGCTGGGGCTGCCCGCGAATCGCTGCTGCTGCGTTGAGGATTCGGTGCCTGGCATCACTGCCGGCAAGCGAGCCGGCCTGACAGTCATTGCCAAGCGCGAGGAGCGCTTTGGATTTAGCCAGGATGCCGCGGACAAGATTATCGACCAGCTGCCGGAGCTGCTCACGCTTTCTTAGGAGTGCGGTAGTTGCGCGTTTTTCGGGTCTGATGAGTAAATAGCCAACATTTTGGTGCGGCACCTAGCATACTTTAAGTTAATGCGGGCTTAAGGGCTTGCTGAATGCCCTTGGGCCCGCTTTAGACTTAATTGTGCTGGGAGAGGGTATATGCCACCGACTGAAGGGCTAACTGACGGTAAAGCAGCGATACCGCTGTACCAACAGGTTATCGATATCATTAAAAACGAAATCAGCTCCGGTGCCTACAAGGCGGGCGCGCGGATACCCAACGAATTCGAATTGGCTGAGAACTATAAAGTTGGCCGCGTTACCGTGCGACGCGCTATTGAGGAGCTCGTCCAGCAGGGCTATCTAACGAAGCGGCAGGGGAAAGGCACGTTCGTCAATGCCCCTAAGCTTAAGCGCAAGATTCGCCAGAAGGATGACGTCCAGAGTTTTTCGGACGCATGCCGCGTTAACGGAATGGAGGCGGGGGCGCGCGTCATTTCGAGAAAGATACTGCCGGCGGATTCCACCGAAGCACAGTTCTTTGGTGTTCCCGTTGGAACTGATTTGATTTGCGTTGAGCGTGTGCGTACTGCCGATGGGGTCCCCGTCATGCTCGAGAACAACATATACGTATACGAGGACAACGCCTATCTATCAACGGCACCTCTATCTAACCAATCCATTTTTGAGTTCGTGCGCAACCGGACGGGCCGTACGCCCGCGTTTACCGACCCGTGCACGCTCGAGATCGCGTGTGCGTCGCCCGAGGTCGCTCGGCTGTTGGCGGTTCCCGTTGGCGAACCCCTGTTTTACATGGATGCCTTCTTTTTCGATGAGCAGCGGCGGCCGTTTATCATCGGTCGTCAGCGGATCGTTGGATCTCGTTACATTTTTGACATCTAGGACATTGCGAATGGAAGCGCCCGGTGGATCATCTCACCGGGCGTTTCCATACCGTTCACGGCGCGAACGCAACCGTTCAGCCGCGTCGCGGCAATCAGTTTGAAATTATCTTGATGAGGGGAAAAGCTGCTGGTAATCTATGGAACGTCATAGAACGTTTGCCTTGCGCAAACGTTGAAGCGAGATGCGATGCAGTCTCGAGTTCTTTGGAGGTATCTATGTCAGATACGAAGGCGAAGAAGACAAACAGACGTTTTAAGTTCAAATTACCGCATGTCTATACGATCATGTTCTTGCTGATCGTTGTCTTTGCGGTTCTGACTTGGATCGTTCCCTCTGGTCAGTACCAGCGCAAGACGATTTCGACAGCGGCGGGCGAGCGTGAAGTCGCCGTTGCTGGTACCTATGAACAGGTCGATAAGAATTACACCGATTCCGAGACCGGCGAGACCATCAATCTGGGCCAGGATATCTTTGCGGTCCTGCAAGCGCCCACTAAGGGCATCCAGGAGGCTGCTGACGTCGTTGCGTTCGTCTTATTGATTGGCGGATCGTTCGCAGTCATCACCAAGACCAACGCTTTGAATGCCGGCATGAGCCGTGTGATTAAAAAGCTCAAGAACAAGGACATCCTCATCATTCCCATCACGATGACGTTGCTGTCCATTTGCGGCACTACGTTTGGTATGTCTGAGGAAGCCCTGCCGTTCTATGCCATCTTCATTCCCATCATGATGGGTATCGGTTATGACTCGATGACGGCATTCATCATCTGCTTCCTTGGTCCTAACCTGGGATATTGCGCTTCGACCATCGACCCGTTCAATGTTTTGATCGCCCAAGGCATCATTGGTATCGAGGGCAATCCTCAGCTGTGGCTGCGCGCCGTTTCTTGGGTCATCTTCACTGCCGTTGGTATCGCATGGGCCATGCGCTACGCCATGCGTGTCAAGAAAAATCCCGAGTCGTCCATTGTGTACGAGGACGATAAGCTCAAGCGTGTTGAGTTTTCCGTGACCGATGCCTCCATCGAGGAAGAGTTCACTACCCGTCAGAAGCTCGTGCTTATCGATTTTGCCTGCGGCATGGGCATTATCGTCTGGGGTCTTGTTACCCAGGGCTGGTACATGAATGAGATTTCCGCCGTGTTCCTTGGTATGGGCTTGCTTGCCGGTATCCTGGGCGGCCTTGACCAGCAGACGATCGCCGAGGAGTTCGTTAAAGGCATTGCCGACTTTGCGTATGCCGCTATCGTCATCGGCATCGCTCGCGGTATCTTGGTCATCGCAGAGGGTGGCATGATCATCGACACCATCCTCCAGGCGCTCGCTACTGCACTGGCCGGTGCACCTGCCGCCGTCTACACCACGTTTATGTATATCGTCCTTGGCCTGCTCTCTTTGCTGGTTCCCTCGAGCTCTGGACTTGCGGCGCTCACCATGCCCGTCATGGGTCCGCTGACCGAGCTTATGGGCCTCAATCCCGAAGCCGCCGTTACCGCGCTCCAGTTTGCTAATCAGACCATCAACACCATCAGTCCCGTGGCGGGCATGACGGTTGCCGGTCTTGCCGTGGCAAAGATCTCGTTTGGTCAATGGTGGAAGACCATTTGGAAGTTCTTCATTTTCATGGTCGTCTTTGGCCTGATCGTAACGGCAATCTCTGGCATGCTTCCGGTGTAGGTGGTTGTGATGTCTGATCGTTTAACGGTCCTGACGTCTAAGAGCGTCTTTACCGGTACGGGGGACCTGCCGTTTGAAGGTTTCGTAGCGGTCCGTGGCAATCGAATTGAGGCGGTCGGCACCAAGTGTGAGGTGGCTTCGTATTTGACCCAGGCGGACGAGGTAGTTGATCTGGGCGACCGCACCGTCATGCCTGGCCTGACCGATGTACATACCTTCTATACAGGCTGGGCGCTGCGGACGTTGGGGTCTGATCTGTCCGGCATCGATGATGCCAAAGAGGCCGTGTCGCTCTTGCGTGCATGGAAAGAAGATCATCCGGATTGCGTGGCGGCTTTTGGCCACAACCTATCCGAAACGTTGGCATCGGATGCCGAGAACGCAAATACGGCAGCTGTGTTTGATGATTGTTTTGGCGATATCCCTGTCGTCTGCTTTACACCGGGTGCGGAGACCTGCGTTCTCAATGCTGCCGCCAGTGCGCGATACGGCTTTACGCCGCAGGCGTGCTATGCCGAGAAGATCTGGCGCATGATGAGCGATTTCCTCGCGCTGCCCGAGGTGCGTGCGGGGTATTCGGACTACATGAGCATGCTTAACGAACGCGGCGTTACCGCCATCAAGGAGATGGCGTTTGATGATTATTACGGCTTTGCCGACGAAATGGCTCGCCGTGAGGAATCTGGTGAGCTGACGGTTCGCGTCTCTATGATGTCGCAGCCGGTGGGCGCCGGTGCAAATCTGGCATATGCCCGCGAGGCGCGAGAGCGCTTCCGGGGACCGTTCGTTCGTTTTTCTGGCTTCAACCGTATGACCGATCGCGGCGTATGGGCGGGGCTTGCCGAGATGATAGACCCCTATGAGGACTCGGCCGATGCGGGCGCTGCCGGCAAGACGGTCGTCGAGGAGCCAGAGTGGGATCTGATTGAGAACGAGCTGCGTGCAATTGATGCTGACGGCTTCCGATATTCCTTGCATTGCCAGGGCGATGGCGCCGTTCGTCGCACCGTGGCGCTCTATGCCTCGCTGCCTCGAGACGAGCATGGACGGATGCTTCGCCGCCATGCGATTACCGATCTCGAGAACTCTGACCCGACCGATCTTGTCGAGTTTGGCAAGTTAGGTGGAATTTGCGAGGTCTATCCGCAGATTCTAACGCTGGACCGGCGCGAGGATTGCCTGTCGATGATGCGTCGACAAATTGGCGAGACGCGGCTTTTGCACAGCTGGAATCGCCGCGGCATGGAAGATTCCGGATGCACAGTGTGCTGTGGCACGGATTTGCCGCTGTTGATTCCGAGCTTGGGCGAGTCAATCTACAGTGCGTGCGGCGGATACTTCGACGACGGACTGCCCGTGAATGAGGTCAACACGCTGACGCTTGTCGAGCTCTTGTGCGCTTGGACTGCCGGGGGCGCGTACGACCTGATGCGCGAAGATGAGCTGGGTACGCTTGAGGTTGGCAAGCTTGCCGATATCTGCGTGCTCGATCGGGATGTGTTCGACCTCGATTATCGCGACGCACGCGATCTTGCGGTTGATATGACGATGTCGGACGGACAGATCGTGTTCGATCGAAATAAGGAGGCATAAGATGTCTGAATCCAAACCGACGCTGCGCCGCGAGCAGATTGCGGGCATGAATATCCACTACATCATGTGGTCGCTCGATTACTTCCTTGATGTGCAGCAGCGCTTGGGCTTTGAGTCCATTGAGCTGTGGTGTGCAGAGCCGCATGTGACGCTCGACCATACGGGCTACTTTGAGGCTGAGGTCCTGGCGAAAAAGGCTGCAGACCGTGGGCTTAGGTATCGTACTCTGTGCCCCGAGAACGTTGTCTATCCTTGGCAGTACTGCGCACGCAAGCCGCTGCATGAACAGCGCAGTCTGGCGTACTTTAAACACGGCATTGAGCTTGCCGAGGTACTTGGGTGCGACCGTATGTCCATCAACTCGGGCTGGGGCGACTGGGACGAGGACCGCGAGGAAGCCTGGAAGCGCAGCCGCGAGCACTTGTCCATTCTGGCGGAGTATGCCGGCGAGCACGGTCTGGTGCTCACGATGGAAAGCCTGCGTCCCGAGGAGAGCAACCTTGTGACGACGGTTTCCGATGCGAAGCGCATGATTGACGAGGTCGCGAGCCCGTACTTACAGCCCATGGTTGATACAACCGCGATGGGCGTTGCAGGCGAGACGCTCGAGGACTGGTTTGCCGCCTTTGGTGATGGGGCAATTCACGAGATGCACTTTATCGACGGTGACCCGTATGGCCATCTGGTGTGGGGCGATGGCAAGCACGATATGGACGCCTTCGTTGCCACACTCAACGCCCATGGTTTCGACGGCATGCTGGGCCAGGAAATCACGGACGGTCGTTACTACGATGACCCGGCGGCGGCTGATGCCAAGAACATGGCCGCATTCGAGAAATATCTGATTGACTAAAACAACTATCGGCCACGCAACCAACGTCATTGATTGCGGCCCAAACAAGAAAGGAACTGGATATGAACGCACACGATCTGATCAAAGAGGCAATTGCCGAGAAGGGCAAGTTCGACAGCGTCTACTTGATTGCTTGTGGTGGCTCCATGATCGATTTGATCCCGGCTCACGAGCTTCTGCAGCGCGAGGCAACCACCTTCACTTCGTATATCTATACGGCTCGCGAGTTCGATATCATGCGTCCGCGTCGTCTGGGCGAGAAGTCCCTGGTCATTGCTTGCAGCCACAGTGGCAACACCCCCGAGGTCGTTGAGGGCTGCGAGATTGCCCTTGCCGCCGGCGCTACGGTGATCGCCCAGACCGACAACGCTGGATCTAAGATCGACTCCGGCAAGTGGACCACGTGGGTCTACCCATGGGGCGAGGGTGTGCCGCAGGCCGAGGTCCCCGCTGGCATTTCGCTGTCGCTTGCGGCAGAGCTGCTCGATCAGCAGGAGGGCTACGCCGATCTTGCCGATATGTATGCCGGTATCGCCGAGATGGATAAGATTCTTCCCCCGGCACGTGAGAAGGTAAATGCCGAGCTGGGCGATCGTTTTGCCAAGCTTTGCCAGGAGCACGAGTTCTTCTACATTCTGGGCAGCGGTCCCAACTTTAGCCAGACCTACGGTTTCGCTATCTGCTCTCTTATGGAGATGCAGTGGCAGCACTGCAGCTACATCCACTCTGCCGAGTACTTCCACGGCCCCTTCGAGGCTACTCAGGATGGCGTTTTTTACTTCCTGCAGATGGGCTCCAGCGAGTGCCGTGCTATGGACGAGCGCGCCCTGGCGTTCCTTAAGACGCATACCGATACGCTGATGGTGCTCGATGCCAAGGAGTACGGTATGGAAGCCGTGCCGGCGAGCGTCCGTGCCTATCTGGACCCGGTGCTGTTCTACGCCATGAACTGCGAGCTGCGTGCTGCACGCGGCAAGGTGTTTGATCACGATCCCGATTTCCGCCGCTATATGGGTGTTGTCGAGTACTAGAAGGGACAAAGGCCATGGCATTTAACGTTAACGCGCTCGGATTTGGCGACAACGTCGTCGATCGCTACGAGCATATCCACACCATGTATCCTGGCGGTAACGCGGTGAACTTCGCCGTTTATGCCAAGAAATGCGGTGCCGCACGCTCCGCATACATGGGCATTTTTGGCAATGACGCCGCTGCCGAGCATGTCATTGCAAGCCTCGAGGATGAGGGTATCGAGCTTGACAAGTGCGAGCAGATGATTGGCGAGAACGGAGCGGCTCGTGTGACCGTCGTCGACGGTGACCGTGTCTTCCTTGGCTCCAACGAGGGCGGTATCCGTGGCGATGCGCGCTATGTCCTCGATCGTTTTGACCTTGCGTACATGAAGCAGTTCGATGTGGTTCATTCGGGCAACTATTGCTTCACCGAGCGCGAGCTGCCCAAGTTGAAGGCTGCGGGCGTCACGGTCTCTTTTGACTTTTCGGACGATTCCACCGACGAGTACTACGAGCAGATTGCGCCCTACGTCGATTTTGCTTTCTTTAGCGCGGCGGATGCCGCGAGTGAGGACGAGATTCGCGAGCGTCTGGCATGGGTGAAGGGCCTGGGTCCGCGTTTTGTGTCGGCTACGGCGGGCGCCGAGGGCTGCATTGCTTACGACGGCGAGCGTTATTACCGCCAGCTGGCTAAACCGGTAACGGACATGAAGGACACCATGGGGGCGGGCGACTCGTTCCTCACCTCGTTTTTGATGTGCTATCTCGATTCCGCCAAGCGCGGCGAGGATGGCGCCGAGGCCATCGAGCGCGCACTCGACTTTGCTGCCGGGTTTGCTTCGACCGTGTGCGGCATGGAAGGCTCTTGGGGCCACGGAGCACCAATCGTCGAATAGCCGAGCGGTCCCGGGGAGGTGCAGGCGCCTCCTCGGGACCCGGTGTGCAAAAAATGCCAAATATGAGTACTGTGACTAATTTAGTCGCAGCAAAATCAACCCCTTCAGACGTGATTTGAGCGTCTGGAGGGGTTTAAGATTTGTGAAAACGCAGGATGAATGACTGTAAAAGCTTTAATTAGCGGACAATCGAGGATTATTCTGGCGGTTGGAAAGTTAAAAGAAATGTATCCATTCCGGTAGCAGTACTCATATTTGGCATTTTTTGCACACCAGGGGTTAGCGAAGGTCAAAAACAGAGCGCGCATTTGTTAAAACTATCGACTCGATGCGCTTTGCGTCGCAGTTTTTGAGCGAGGTGATGCGTTCTGAGGTCCTTGTGAGCGACCTGATGAGCGACTGCGTGCTTGTTTCTGTGTTTGGCTCGGCCGGCGCATCGGTCTCGAGCAGTAGGCGGTCGAGTGGAATCTGTCGTGCGTATTCGCGACAGCGCTTGGTCGCGAGCATGCGTTCGTTGACGGAAAAATAGCAGCCCGCATTACGCGCGCGGGTGAGTTCGTCCGAAGTGCCGCTAAACCAGTGGAAGATGATAGCGGGGGAGTCGGGGTTTGGGATGAGTAGTCCATGCGATTCGAGGACGTCCAGTACGGCTCCTGCCGAACGAACGGCGTGAATTGATATCACGCGCCCGGTAAGAGGATGCTGCACGAGCGCATCGCAGAGCCGGTTAAGTGCCTGTATTTGTAGCGGCTCACTTCCAGCAAAGCGCGCGGAAAAGTCGAGTCCGACTTCGCCGATGTAGCGTTCTTGGGCAGCAACTTCGCAAAGCAGATTGACTTCGGCAAAACCGCAGTGGCCATCGGCGAGCCACCAGGGGTGAAGCCCAACGCCGGCGATGATGCCCGGGTGGCGACGAGCGCGCTCGTTTGCGGCCGAAAAGTCGCGTGGATCGACGCCGCAATCAAATAGACCCAAGCCCAGCGCCGTTGCCTCATCGGCAACGGCGTCCGGGTGGGCCATTAAATCAAGATGGCAGTGTGCATCAAATAACCGGGGCTCCATCTCGGTGCGCTCCGCTAGTCTAGGCGCTTGCCATCGGCGCGCACGCGCTCGATGCCGCGACCGCTGATCTGGCGGATAACCTCGCCGGCGATCATCTGACCCATGATGGGCGGCATAAAGCTGGCGGTTCCCAGCTCGGTGCGCTCGTGGATGTTGGAAGGATCGCGGGGCTGTGTCTTAACCGATTCCTCGCAGCTAAACAGTACATGCAGGCTCTTGATTCCGCGCTTCTTGCATTCTTTGCGCATGATGCGGCTCATGGGGTCACGTACCGTATCGAAAATGTCGGCAAAGCGGAGGCACTCGGGATGGAGCTTGTTGGCCCCGCCCATGGAGCTAACCAAACGAATGTCGTGGTCCTGAGCATATTTGGCAATGGTGAGCTTGGCCGAGATGGTGTCGATGGCGTCGACGACGTAGTCGAGCTTGCCGTCCGTCTGCTCCAAAACGCTCGCGAAGAAATCATCGATGTTGTCGCTCAGCAAGTATTCGGTGCGCTTGATGACGGTGGCGGCGGGATTGATGTCGTGGATCATGGCCTCCATCACGTCAACCTTGCGCTTGCCGACGGTGCTGTGAAAGGCGATGGCCTGGCGATTGATATTGCTGGGCGCGATGATGTCCTTATCCAGAATGACGAAATGACCAATGCTGCCGCGGGCGAGTGCCTCGCAGCAGTTGGAGCCCACGCCTCCGCAGCCGAGCACTAGCACCGTAGCATCGGCGAGCTTATCGAGTGCCTCGCGGCCCATGATAATCTCGAGCTTGGTGTCGCGTGTCTCGATGGCGGCTGCGGCTGTGGTTTCGGTCATAGATATCCTCCGATGGGGAGTCGGTCGTGTTTTAGCTATCGCCATTATAGGTATTATTGCGATTCCATTTGAGCCCTTGGGCTTGTTGAAATGGGATCGGGATTCGCATAAGATTGAAGCAGATGGCACCCGTTGCAGCGGGTTGGCCAACTCCGAAACACGTTTATGGCGTGAGAAGTGGCCGTCTTCGCATTACGCGGGGGCGGCTATTTCATTCGACCTCCAATGTGGATGCCGAGCTCCACAGCCGCGATTACAAGCAATAACAACGTCAGGACATCGTCAATACTCATAGTCCATCTCCTTCTCGGGTAGAGGGAGCTGGCCCATCTGCTTCAACTTCCATTGTAGCTAAATACGAACGAATGTTCTATAGATGTTCCTGTATTAGATAGTTAGACAAACATCTAAATATCGAGTATAGTGTGCGCGTCATGAGAGATGATGAAAGGGGGTCTTATGCCGGGAGAGGGTTTTAAGGCGCTTGCCGATCCAACGCGACGGCGCATTTTGGAGTTGCTGCGCGAGGGCAATTGCACGGCGGGGGAGCTTGCCGAGCATTTCGATATCAGTAAGCCGTCGCTGAGCCATCACTTGGCGATGCTCAAAAACGCCGGGTTGGTAACCGACGAACGTCATGGTCAAAACATCGTATACAGCTTAAACACTACCGTCATGCAGGACTTGATCGGTTGGTTTATGGGCTTTACAAACACGGAAGGTGATAAGGATGAATAACGAAAACAAGGGCATTCACCCCACGGGGGTATCGTCGCGCGTGTGGATTGCGCTGGTCGCTCTGTGCGTCGCCAATGTCGTAGCGCATCTCATGGTGATGCCGAGCTTGCCTGGGCAGATTCCCACGCACTGGGGCGCGAACGGCGCCGTCGACGGTTGGGGTCCCAGCTGGATGGCCTCCGCGCTCGGCGTGCTGCCTCTGGTGCTTCTCGCAATGTTCTGCGTGGTGCCGCGCATCGATCCCAAAGGTGAGGCATATCGAACCTCGGGCAAGTTCTATCAGGGCTTCGTAATCGCCTTCACCTTGTTCATGTGCGCCATAAGCTGGCTGGGAGAGCTTACGGTCTGGGGCGTGGTGCCGGCGGTCGGTTCGGTCAACGTGCTGATTTCCGGTGTTGTCGGTTTGCTGTTCATCGGCGTAGGCAACTACTTGCCGCGTGTGAAGCAGAACTATACGCTCGGTATCAAGACGCCTTGGGCGCTTGCCAATCCCGAGAACTGGCGCCGTACGCAGCGCTTTGGCGGTGCCTGCTTTATGGTGCTGGGTGTTGGCCTGATTGCGATGGGCGTGGCAGGCAGCGTGCTTTCGAGTGAAGTCGTCGCCGCGGTGATTGCGGTTCTGGCGTTTGGTTCGGTTGGAGCCGTCTACGTCTACTCGTATCTGCTGTGGCGCAAATCGCAGCGAGCCGCTCGCTAAGGTTGCGGAAAACTAGCGTACGCAGTTCATAGTATGTTCCGGGGGAACTTTTCCCAGGTAGTATTAGGGGGTATGGGCAACCATGCCCCTTTTTCGTTACGTTTCAGAGCTGGTTTTTCCATTTCGTTTCCACTTAGGCGAAACAAGAATAGAGAAACAGCAGGTAGAAAGGATAAAACAGGCAAATGGCGGAGTTTATCTACCAGATGTATCAGGCTCGCAAGGCCCATGGCGACAAGGTAATCCTTGACGACGTGACCCTGAGCTTCTACCCCGGTGCCAAGATCGGCGTCGTGGGCCCCAACGGTATGGGCAAGTCGACCCTGCTCAAGATCATGGCCGGCATCGAGGAGGTCTCCAACGGCGATGCCAGGCTTACCCCCGGCTACACCGTGGGCATCCTGCAGCAGGAGCCGCCGCTCGACGACGACAAGACCGTCATCGAGAACGTGCGCATGGCGTTTGGCGACATGATCGCCAAGGTCGATCGCTTCAATAAGATCGGCGAGGAGATGTGCGACCCGGATTGCGACATGGACGCCCTCATGGCCGAGATGGGCAAGCTCCAGGACGAGATCGACGCCGCCGATGGCTGGGATATCGATTCCAAGCTCGGCCAGGCCATGGACGCTCTGCAGCTGCCCGATTCCGACATGCCGGTCAACGTGCTCTCTGGCGGCGAGCGCCGTCGCGTGGCCCTGTGCAAGCTGCTGCTCGAGGCTCCTGACCTGCTGCTGCTCGACGAGCCCACGAACCACCTGGACGCCGAGTCGATCCTGTGGCTCGAGCACTTCCTGCATAACTACCAGGGCGCCGTTCTGGCCGTCACGCACGACCGCTACTTCCTGGATAACGTTGCCGAGTGGATTTGCGAGGTCGACCGCGGTCACCTTTATCCCTACAAGGGCAACTATTCCACGTATCTGGAGACTAAGGCCGCCCGTATCGAGGCTCAGGGAAACCGTGATGCCAAGCTCGCCAAGCGCATGGAAGCCGAGCTCGAGTGGGTACGCAGCTCGCCCAAGGCTCGCCAGGCCAAGAACAAGGCCCGTCTGGCTCGCTACGAGGAGATGGAGGCCGAGGCCCGCGCAAGCCAGAAGCTCGACTGGACCGACATCCGCATCCCTGTGGGCCCGCGTCTGGGCAACAAGGTGCTCGAGGCCCATCATCTGCACAAGGAGTTCGATGGCCGCGTGCTCATCGATGACCTTTCGTTCACCCTGCCGCGCAACGGCATCGTGGGCGTGATCGGTCCCAACGGCGTGGGCAAGACCACACTGTTCAAGACGATTGTGGGTCTGGAGCCGCTGACTTCGGGCGAGCTCGAGGTGGGCGAGACCGTCAAGATCTCTTACGTCGACCAGAACCGTTCCGGCATCGACCCCGACAAGAACCTATGGGAGGTCGTCTCGGACGGCCTGGACCACATGATGGTCGGCGAGACCGAGGTTCCGAGCCGCGCTTATGTGGCGAGCTTTGGCTTTAAGGGCCAGGACCAGCAGAAGCGCGCTGGCGTGCTCTCCGGCGGCGAGCGCAACCGTCTGAACCTGGCGCTCACGCTCAAGCAGGGCGGTAACCTGCTGCTCCTCGACGAGCCCACGAACGACCTCGACGTCGAGACGCTGTCCTCGCTCGAAGCGGCGCTGCTCGAGTTCCCGGGCTGCTCGGTGGTCATTAGCCACGACCGTATGTTCCTGGACCGCGTCGCCACGCACATTCTGGCGTGGGAGGGCACCGATGAGAATCCGGGCAACTGGTATTGGTTCGAGGGCAACTTCGAGGCCTATCAGGCCAACCGAATCGAGCGCCTGGGCGAGGACGCAGCCCAGCCGCATCGTATTCACCGCAAGCTGACGCGCGACTAGATTGTTACGCGGTTTTCCAAACCGCGTAACTGCTCGACGCTGCAAATGCCCCAGAGCGGCAATCTGACGTTCAATCGTCGCTTGCGTACCAAAGTACGCGGCGCTCCTCTTTCACGTCACCTTGCTCGCTCTGGGACATTTTCGCTGACTTATGCTCAACCTAGAAAAATAAAAACGCGGCGAACGTTTTGTGACGTTCGCCGCGTTTTGCTATTCGTTTGGTTCTTCGACTTTATCGATGGTCCAAGTGGCTCCGAGGCCTCCGGTGGTGTTGCGGCGGATGCGCACGGTGACTTCGTGGCGCTCGCCGGCCTGCGTGTAGCGCAGGGGGAAGATTGCGCGGTTTCGCGCGGCCTCGATGGTGCCGCGTTCGCGGGCGATCCAGTAGTACTCGCCGACGATGCCGAGCGTGTCGGCGCCGTAGGGGAGATAGGTCGACAGCTGGTGTAGCAACGGGCCGGGGCAGAAGACCTCGGTTGCGAAATCGACGGGGAAGTCCTCAGGGATGGCGGGCGCTGCGGGTGCGGGG
>UQZH01000038.1 GCA_900545445.1 uncultured Collinsella sp.
ACGAGCGGGGGCTCCTGTCGTTTCCGTGCCCTCGGATTGGGTCATAGTGTCTGTCGTTGCCAAAACATCGGCGCTCCCGCTGTTGGCACTTTGGGACACTCCTTGTATTGGTGCTCAGCGGCAGCCCCCCATTGCGCCAAGCGGCGTGTGCCGTTAAGCGGGGAGGCGTATTGCTGACCCATCGTTTGGGCATACAATGGCTATTGGTTTGCTGCGGTGAAGGCCTGTCCGCTCCGCAGCTTTTTTCTACGGTTAAAGGAGTATGTATGTCCGTTGAGGTCATGAGATCTGTGATCGAGGCCGCCGAGGGTCGTGTGCCCGTTGACACGCTGTTTGCCAACGCGCAGATCGTCGATGTGTACGGCCAACGCGTAGCGCCCGGTAGTGTTGCCGTCAAGGACGGCGTGATCGTCGGTGTGCTCTACGATGGTCGCGACGATGCCGCCGGTACGTATGAGGCTACCGAGGTCATCGATTGCCAGGGCCGCTATCTTGCCCCCGGTTTTATTGACGGACACTTGCATATCGAGTCTTCGAACATCCGCCCTGCCGAGTATGCGCGCATGGCCGCGACGCGCGGTACCACTACTGCCATTGCCGACAGCCACGAGATTGCCAACGTGGCGGGGCTCGACGGCCTGCGCTTTATGATCGAGGACGGTCGTCGCGCTCCTATTTCCATCAAGTACATGATGCCCTCGTGCGTGCCCGCACTGCCCGACGAGCAGGCCGGTGCCGTCATCACCGCTGCCGATATGCAGGCGTTTTTTGCCGAATATCCGGGTGATGTCTTTGGTCTGGGCGAAATGATGAACCTGCCGGGCGTCTTTATGGCCGATCCCGAGACCTGTGCTCGTATCGACGCTGCCAACCAGACGCCGTCCAAACAGGTCGACGGTCATGCCCCGCTCGTTGCCGGCAAGGACCTCAACGCCTATGCCGCGGCTGGCATTATCGCTGACCATGAGTCGACGATTCCCGAGGAGGCACTCGACAAGCTGTCCCGCGGCATGTACGTGATGCTGCGCGAAGGTACGTGCAGCCATGATCTGGCCAACCTGTCGCCGATGCTGCTGGAGAATCCTGCCCGTGCCCGCCGCTGCTGCTTTGCGACCGACGACCGCGCCCCTTCCGATGCGCTTGCGACCGGCATGATCGACAATGCCTGCCGCGTGGCGATTGAGGCCGGTATCGACCCCGTGGTCGCCATCTCCATGGCGTCCCTTTCCACGGCTGAGGCATTTGGCCTGGACCACGGCTGCCGCGACCCGCACGAGCTCCGCGGCGCCATCGCCCCGGGCAAGCGTGCCGACCTGCTGGTGCTCAATGACCTGACGTTTGCCACGGCTCCGCATCGCGTATATGCCGCCGGTGCTCTGGTGGCGCAGGACGGTACCTTTGTGGGCGAGATTGCACCCGAGATGGCCGAGGTCGCAGCCCTTGCCGATGAGCTGCGCGCCTCCGTTAAGCTGCCGAAGCTTTCGCTCGACGTGTTCGACTATGCCTTTAAGCCGGGCGAGGCCGTGATTGACGTGGTGCCGGGTAAGGCCATCACGGGTATGGCTCGCCCCGAGAGCGCCGAGGGCCTGCGTCGCATTATGCTGATTGAGCGCCATGGCCGCGGCGTGTCGTTGCAGGCCGAGGGCGCCGACGGCGATGGCCCCGCTGGCCTGGGCCTGGTCGGCAAGCATATCGGTCGCGGCTGGGTGCGTGGCCTTACCATCACCGGTGGCGCCATTGCCTCCACAATCGGCCACGACTCGCACAACGTGTGCGTCGTGGGTGATAACGCTGCCGATATGATGGCGGCTGTTGAGGCTGTGGGCCAGGGCGGTCACGTGCTGGTGCGCAACGGCGAGGTCGTGGCGCGCATTCCGCTGGCGCTCGGTGGCCTGATGAGCGAAGGCACGGCCGAGGACGTTGCCGCGCAGCACGACGACTTTATGGTCAAGGCGCGCGCCATGGGCATCGAGCCGCCGCTCGACCCCATCATGGGCATCATCTTCCTGCCCCTGCCGGTTATCCCGACGCTCCGCATCCGCCCCGAGGGCATGTTCGACGTCACTACCTTCACCTACGCCGACTAGTCATCGGGGACGTTCTTAAACGGCTAGTCGTCGGGGGCACTCTTTACGTGTTGCCTGACGCTGCGACCGTGGGACCTCTGACGCGCGTGAGCTATTTGCCAGGTCCTTGTAACGTTTGCGCCCGCGGAGTCTTACCTGAGCTCCCTTTGGGTACGTTGGAATTGGATACACGTTCGATTCCAACAAGCCCGAAGGGAGCTTTTCTATGTTTAAACTGATTGCATCCGATATGGACGGCACGTTGCTTGACGAAAACAGCCAGGTGCCTCCCGAGACCTACGAACTGATTCTGGCGCTACACGAGCATGGCGTGCATTTCGCCGCATCGTCAGGTCGCCGCTACGATCGCCTGTGCGAGTTCTTTGCGCCCGTTCGCGACAAGATGGACTTTGTCGCCGCTAACGGTGCCCAGGTCTACGCCGACGGCAAAATGGTAGACCGTGAGGTGTATTCGCACCTGGCGATTCGAAGGCTCGCCCAGGCTGTCGCGACGTTTCCCAATCTGCATCTTGCGCTTTTTGACCGAACCAAGTCCTTCCTGCTCGATGACGAGTGCAAGTTCGTGCGTGAGGTCGATAAGGACCTTCCCAATGCCGAGCGTATTTGGGAGCTGCCCGATCCCAGCGTAAATATCATCAAGGCGAGTATCTTTTGCGATGACGGTGTCGTTATGGACAGCGCTTACGTGCTACAGCGTGAACTTGGCCAGCTCTTTACTTTTGCACCTTCGGGCAACGCGTGGATCGATGCCATGCAGCCCGGTGTGTCGAAGGCCTCGGGCATCGCACAGCTCGCGGAGCATTACGGCATTGGACGCGACGAGATCATGGCGTTTGGCGACTCGATGAACGACTACGAGATCATTCGCTTTGTCGGCACGGGCTGCGCGATGGAAAACGCGCGCCCTGCGCTCAAAGCGGTTGCCGATCGCGTCGTAGGCTGCAACCGCGACCACGCCGTTCAGCAGGAGCTCCGTCGCGTGCTGGAGAGTCTCGCCTAATTCGGCAGATGGGGACAGTCCTTGCGGCGCCCCGCGAAGAGTGTCCCCAAATTAACTACCCTGCCGGGTTGATGCTGCTAGGCGAGGGCGGCCATGATGGTGCGGGCGACGCCGTCGTGGTCGTTGTCGTATTCGGTTATGGCGTCGGCGGCCTCGCGGTCTTCGGGTTCGCCGTTGATCATGGCCATGCCGTGGCCCGCTGCCTGCAGCATGGGGATGTCGTTGATGTTGTCGCCGAACGCCCAAGCGTCGGCGAGACGCTCGCCCAGGTGCTCGCAGAGCCACGTGAGGGCCGTTCCCTTGGTGGCTCCCTCGTCCATGACCTCGATATTCATGGCGTACGAACGCGTGACCTCAATGCCTCCGAGCGTGTCGAGCTCCGACGCGATGGCGTCGCGATCGGCCGGGTCGTGCCAGTACATGGCGATGCGTTCGAGCGTCTCGACCTCGTCGATCTTGCTGTCGATATCCATGTCGATCGGTGTTCGTGTGCGCTTGAGCGAAGCCGCGATGTGGGGGTCGCCGCCGCAGAATTCGTCCAGGCGCGTGTAGAGCGAGCGGGGGAGGAAGCACTGCCCATCCGCGAAGATATCGAAGGTCACATCGTGGCCGGCGGCGATGCGATGGACGCGATGGGCAATGCTGCGATCGAGCGGACGGCTCAATATGCGCGTGGCGCGCGAGGCATCGTTGGGCACATCGTCGTCGAGCTGCCAGACGCTGGCGCCATTGGCGCAGACGGCATAGTGCACGGCGGGATGGGCGAGGATGGGCTCAAAGATGCCCGACAGCGGACGTCCCGTGCAGGGCACAAATTCAATTCCGCGTCGAGCGAGTTCGTTAAGCATCGCCCAGGTGGCATCGCTCATCTGCTTATCGCTCGTCAACAGCGTTCCGTCCATATCGGAAAACACAATCATTTGATGCAGCCCTTTCTGCTGGTATAAAAAGCGTGGCCGAGGGCGGTGATGCCCTGGCCACGCTCGAGTTCTATAACGGTCCGCGTCCTAGCGGTCGGCGAGTGGCTTGTACTCCAGCGGCTCGATCACCGGACGATAGGCCGGGCGAATAATACGGTGCGCGCAGAAGAGCTCTTCCATGCGGTGTGCCGACCAGCCGGCCATGCGGGCGACGGCGAATAGCGGCGTAAAAAGCGTCTCGGGTACGCCGAGCATCTTGTAGATAAAGCCTGTGTACAGGTCGATGTTGGCGCAGATAGGCTTGGTCATGCCGTGGTCGCGCATCACCTGCGGTGCCAGGCGCTCGATGCGCTCGATGAGCGCGAACTCATCGCCCAGGTCCTTCTTGGCGGCAAGTGTGCGTGCGTAGTGGCGGCAGACCTCGGCTCGCGGGTCGCTGAGCGTGTAGACGGCGTGGCCCATGCCGTAGATGAGACCCGTGCCGTCGAAGGCCTGCTTGTCGAGAATCTTGCCCAGGTAGGCTGCGACCTCGTCCTCGTCCTCCCAATTGGAGACGTGCGCACGGATGTCCTCGTGCATGGACACGACCTTGGCGTTGGCGCCGCCGTGGCGCGGGCCCTTGAGCGAGCCGATAGCCGCGGCGTAGGCCGAATACGGGTCGGTGGCCGACGACGACAGTACGCGGCAGGCGAACGTGGAGTTGTTGCCGCCGCCGTGCTCGGCATGGAGCATAAGCATCACGTCGAGCAGCATCGCCTCGTCGCGGGTAAACGCCATGCCGCCGCGCAGCACCTGTAAAATGGTCTCGGCCGTGGACAGGCCGGGCGTGGGGTGCGGCACATGCACCTCGGAGCCGCGACGCTTGGCGACCGAGGCCATGTGCGCGAAGGCGGCAATACGGGGCAGACGGGCGAGCATGGAGATGGCAACATCGATCTCGTGCTCGGGGGTGATCGCGTCGGGCTCGGCGTCGAAGGCATAGAGCAGCAGCACGGCGCGCTGAAGCACGTTCATGATGCTCGCCGACACCGTGGTCATGGGGAACTCGCGGACGTATTCGTCGCTCAGGTGCCTAAAAGCGCCCAGGCGTTCGCAAAAACCGTCGAGTTCCTGTTTGGTGGGCAGCGAGCCCGTGATGAGCAGGTAGGCGACCTCTTCGTAGCCATAGCGATCCTCGGCCTGGGCATTGTTGACCAGATCCTCGATGCTGTAGCCGCGAAGCGTGAGCTTGCCCTGATCGGGCACGACCTTTCCGTCGACCTTGTTGTAGCCGTGCACATCCGAGATACGAGTGAGGCCCGCGACCACGCCCGAGCCGTCAGCATTGCGCAGGCCGCGCTTGACATTGTGCTCGACAAACAGGCCCTCGTCATAAGGGTCGGTCGGCAGGCCGTGGTAGAGGTTTTCGCTCTCAGACGAAATCTGGCGGCTTGCTTCGTAATCCAGAACCAGGCGGCTCAAGTGGTCATCGAAGCGGTAATAGATTTTCTTGGCGTCGTAGGCCATGCGCGCTCCTCTCCGGGCCGCATCGGGGTGACTTGCATGGGCATGCGCGCGTCAGGCTATCCCCAGCGGCTTGCTCGCTACAGGCGGTACATAAAGTTAAAGACGTCCTCGCGCTGGATGGACACGTTGACGCCCGAAAGCTCGCCGGCCTCGGCCAGGGCCTTCTGCAGCTCAGCGAAGTCGAGCTTGGACTCGGCGGTATCGGCCAGCATGGTCATGGTGAAGATGTCCTCGATAATGGACTGCGTGATGTCGCGGATGTCGACGTTGGCCTCGCCCAGGACACGGGTGACGCCGGCGACGATGCCGGGGCGGTTCTTGCCAAGGACGGTGATGACGATACGGGAGGACGAGATCTCGGCCATGGGAAACCCTTTCGCGTGGTTGCGGCGCGCGCGGGGCGCTCCGCTACGGTACAGTGTTCATCATTGTACCTGTCTGGCGCAAAAAAGGCGCGCTCGCTGCGGCGTTACATGCCTGCAACATGAGCGTAAGGGGGAAGGCCGTACGGGGAAGAGCCGTCTGGCGCGTGTCCGGCTCGTGTTGGGTTGATTTCCGATCTCAGCCGAACACATTGAGCGGACAGGCCGTTCCCGCAGTCAGCCGAACGCCTCCGACGGCTGATTCCGAACTGGAAGCGGAGG
Organism: uncultured Collinsella sp.; assembly: GCA_900545445.1. Classification (GTDB taxonomy): domain Bacteria; phylum Actinomycetota; class Coriobacteriia; order Coriobacteriales; family Coriobacteriaceae; genus Collinsella. The sequence goes on from UQZH01000038.1 coordinate 6,158, forward strand.
GCATCCCCGCCCTTCGGTAGGGGATACCGCTCCGCGGCGCATGCCGCGGGCGGCGCCCCTATCGGACCACCGTGACCTCAGTTGGGATGGGCCCAGCACTGCCGCGTACTCGGTGAGCTAGAGCCAACTGTTCGTCTTCACGTCGCGTATGGCGATATTTCGGTCGTCCGGCTCGGTGATGCCGTAGCCGAACGCCTGGAGCGTCTCGATGGACTCCTGGATCCTCTGTTGGAACATGGGACCCGGATCGACCCTCGGCCCGAGGTGCCCGCGCCAAAGGCACGGCGTGGCGCGCAGCATGTTATGGATTTTGGAGATGGGCTCGATGTCGGCGTAGACGTTGAGCGTCGCCATGGCGTCCTTGTGGCCGAGGATCGATTGGAGCGCCTTGATATCGCCGCCTTGGCGGATCCACTGCGTTGCGAACGTGTGGCGAAGGCCGTGGAACGTGATCAGCTCGTCGTTGGTGCCCATGAGGCCGTTGGTCTCCGAGAACGTCTTGAACGCCCTGCGGATATAGCTTGTCGTCGCGAAGGTCGCGCCCGGCTCCGACAGGATGTAGCAGTCCCCGATCTCGACCGCCCCGGTAAGGCCGCGCAAGCGCAGCTTTCCGCAGTCGATCTCGTGGGTCTCCTTCAGGAAGGGGAGTAGGCCGACCGGGTCGATGGGGATACCCCTGGCGTCATGGGTCTTGGTGTCCTTGATGAACGAACCCATTCCCTTCGCGTACGCCACCGAGTGTCTGATCGAGATCAGGCCCGTCTCGAAATCCACATCGCACCACCGAAGGCCGTAGACCTCGCCGATTCGCATCCCCGTGTGCAGGGCGAGTACGACCGCCCTCTAATCCTCGGCGGACCAATCGAGTCCGAACTCCTTTCGGGCATCCTCTTCACTCATGACTTCGAGAAGGTCTCCGGGTTGGCAACGAAGGGCGAGGCATAGCTGCTCGAGTGTGTTGAAGCGAATGCCGCGAATATGCCCTTTTTTAATACGGGACAGGTTCACGGGCGTGGTTCCAATCCTTTCGGCAAGTTCGTTCGAGGAAATCTTTCGCTCGGCCATGATCTTGTCGAGGCGAACAATTACGGGCATGGCGTTTCCTTACGCAATCTCGTCGGAGTCGAGGTACAGCTCTCGGGCGTACAAGAAGAGCTGGGAAAGCATGAACAGGACGATGCCGAGAACCAGAGAGGTCCAATCGAATGATGAAGCGATCTTCTGGGCACCGACGGCCCCCTCGCTACCAAACATCGAGACGGAGGTTTCGAGAGAGCCGGCGTAGAGGCTGGTGGCAGCCTGAACAACGAAGAGGATGCCGAGCACCTTCAAGCATGTCGCAGACCCTTTCTTGAAGGGGTCTCCGCTCTTGATCGTCCACACGAGAACGGCGCTGAGGATGGTCGTAGCGATACCGATGACGGCAGGGGCCAATGTCGAGAGCGCAAGGGCTGGATACGCGGGGGAGTCTGCAATTACAGGGTTGTCGAGCACTTCGATTGCTGGCTTTAAGGAGAACGCCAGTTGTGCGATGGCGGTGGCGCAAAGGGCCGCAGAGGCTATCGCACATGCGATGCGGAAGGAATGAAGCCGGGGAGTGCGATTGTCGGAACTCATAATAACCTCCGAAGAATTTAAAAAACTCAGGTTACTTTTTAACAGTTTATGTTAAATTGACTTTGCCGGCAAGTAATCACAGCATGCTGCAACCGAAACCCCTCTAGATTGGAGAGGATTATGTTCAGTACTGTCAAGTCGTGTAAGCTCTTGGTTTTCCTCGGCCTCGCTCTTTGTCTGTTGCTGCCGGGAGCCCCCGCTTTTGCGGATACCCCGATGCCTCCTTCCCAGGAGAGCAGCCAGCGTGCCCTCGTTGAGCCCCTCGGGTATACGGACGACGTCGTCGATACCTACTGGAGCTACAGCTGCCCTCGCGGCGTGAGCGGGCACAGCATCTCGATGTTCAACATCTCTTACAAGACGATCTCCTACCGAAATGGCTATCGCCGATCCGCGCATCATAGGGAATCCCGCCTCGCTGCAATGTGCTCCTGTGGCGTTCTTGGCACAACCGATAAATGGCAATTTGTCTATAGCACCTACTAGATGCGAAGCGGGGTCGAGCATTCTGTTCGGCGCCGCTGTTCCAGCTGGATGAGGCCAAGGTTGGCGATGAATATGCTCAAAATCTCGAAGGCGATCTTTAGGTCGCTCCTCTCCTCCAGGTCGCTCCGTGTTGCCGTTGTTGCGTTGACGGTTCTTTGTGCTTTGCCCGTCTTCAGGGGCGCGGCCGGCATCGACGGACGGGTTGAATACCTCGAGTCGGGAATAACCCGTGTTGAGCAGGAATTGTCAGCATCCTATGCGGATGCGCTTGTAAATGCGGGGGAGGAGGGCGTCTATACCTCTTCATCAAGCATGCCCGCGCTTCTGTACCCTCTTGCCGCGGGGCGTCTTATCTTAGCGCCGCTCTCTCCTCTGCTTCCGTTTCTGCAGGTATCGGATGGAGCGTACACCTATTATGACGGATCGAAGGAGTACTTGCTATGGGCCGCAACGGCCGTTGCCGTTTCGTTCCTTGCCGCGCGTCTTAACAAACGTGAAAAACTCATCATCCAGGCACCGATGGGCGAGCCGGGTAGGCTTGTTGCATCGAGCGTATGGGCGAGTGTTTTTACAATGCTTGCCGTCTTCGCCGTCAATCTTCCAGGGATAATCGCCGCACTTGTGAAGAATGGCCCGGGCTCGCTGTTCTATCCGATAGGCTACGTTCAATATGCGACTCCGGTTATCAAGCCGGCTTGGCTGGTGTTCGCGCAGACGGCCATCTTGCAATTCTTGGTGGCGGCGTTCATCTCGCTCGTCGTTCACCTTGCCGTGAAGATTGCCAATAACCCTACGCTTGGAATCGTGTTCGTATGTGCCCTGATGGGGGCGACGATGGTTCCCGGGTATTACGGAAGATCCATCGCTTTACGTGAGTTCGCCCTGTTGAATCCCCTTACGTATGCGAACACTGAGTTGACCGTCGGCGCCTATAGCCCGTACCCGACAACGCAGATAGTGAATCTGCCTGGACTTTGCTTCGAGCGTGGCGCGATTACCCTCGTATGCGCAATCGGGATCGAGGTGCTGGCAATTTACTTGCTCTGCGTTGCTGGAAAGAGCGGCTGCGCGCGCCCGATGTCCCCGATTTGTCTTGAGAGGGGTTCCTTCACCGCATCGCGAACGAAAACTCGTTCGAGCGCTTGTGCCGCCGCCGTTGCATACGTAAGAACGATGGGGAAACTGCTCCTGCGTTCTCCTGCCCTCGCCGTATGCGCGATTGCAATGTCGACGACGATGCTGGCCCCGGCTCTGGTCGAGATGTTTCCCGACACTGATGACGTTTCCGCTGTTCGGTATAGGGATGGGGAGCTCCGTTCAATAGATCGGTATCTAGAGCAGACCGCTGCGAATATGGACGTCGAGGGCAAAGCGGCCCTGGAAGACATGCGGGATGCTCTTTCGGGTTTCGTGTACGCGCCTATGCCTGCGGAGGGGTTTCGATGCCTTGCGACGTACGAGCGAGCTCGAGGCGAGCTGGGCGCGGCAGATGCGACCCTCCTGCAATCGATCGGAATCGAGCCGGAGACTCCTTCTCGTGCGGAGGCGCGCGCCCTTCTGCTCGAGTCGATCGCGAGCTTGCCGGACCCCAAGGTTTACGAATTAAGTACGAAGATGCCCCCGTTAATCCTTCTTTCGTATCTCCAGGCGGCGCTTCCCTCCTTGTTTTGGCTGTTGCCCGTGGTTGTCACATCGCTTGCGTGCATCCACCTGCAGTGTCGTTCCCTTCTGGTTCTCCAAGTCCCCGCAACGGCGCATATGCGTTTTCTGACGGCTGTTGCGCTGTCTCTCCTGCTTGGCTTGGCACTGCTTTTGGTGTCGATGGTTCCCGCTGCGGTTGTGTCCGCGATTAAGAACGGCGCGGGTGGATCGGAGTATCCCGTCGCTCTCATTCGAGCGGGGGATTCGACAACGTCCACGGTGGGGGAGGCGGTGCTGCACAGTATTCCGTTGCTGGTCATGGCATACGACGTGATTTCCTTCGCCGCTGCGTTGACAGCAGCGATTAGCCGCAACCCCGTTGTCACCGGAGCGGTTTGCGCGGTTCTTTTGGTTTTGGGTTCGTTGAGCGCTCATGTTGAAAGCGTGGGCGTGGGCGCCGCGCTGCTGGCTCCTTTCGCCTCGTTAGACCCCGCTTCCCAGGTGGGGACGATTGGGTTCCTTGGGCGAGGGACGAACGCGATGCCTTTTGGAGGGGTCGTCGGCGCGTCGGGCGCTCTGCTGGTGGTCTTGGGCGCCGTATCTCCGTTGATGGTGCACCTGAGTGTTCCAAAGATCGAAAGGGGATGATTTCGATGATTCGACTTCAGGCGCTGACGCTTTCTTATGGAAAGAGGGTGCTCGTAGATTCGGTGGACGCTGAGTTTGCCCCGGGTACGGTCTACGGTCTCGTTGCTCCAAACGGGCATGGAAAGACAACGTTGCTGCGGGCGATGGCAGGTTTACCGGGTCCTCGCATAGACGGGAGCATCGTTCTGGATGAGGTGCAGGGTGCGGGTGCGAGAGAGGTCCGCTCTATAATCTTTTATGCACCTGGTGAGGGGACGCTGCTGTATCCCGGATTGCGTGCGGAAGATCACCTCAAGATGGTTTGCGATATGTGGCCGCATGCTCGCGATATCGAAGAGATAGTAGAACAAACGCAGATAGGTGAGTTCGCGAAGATGAGGATCCGCACTCTGAGCCAGGGCATGAAGCAGCAGCTTACCCTGGCGATTGCGTATGCGACGGGCGCGCGGTACCTTCTATTAGATGAGCCCATGAACGCGCTCGACCCCAGCAGGGTGGACTTGCATTCCGAGATTCTCAGGAAGCTGGCCGATTCTGGTACGTGCATCATCATGTCATCCCACATCTTGGATTCGGTCGATAGGCTGTGCGATGAGATTCTGTTTTTGAAGGATGGGAGGCTCATTAGAAGCATTCCGCAAGATGATGCTGCGCCGAAGTCTCTTGGATCCCATTTCGCAAAGCCTGCCGGACGCGCCGAGGGTGCGCTAAGCACGTATCGGCGACTCTACGAAAAGGGCGGGTAGAAATGCAATTTAAAAATCTATGTGGTCAATGTGATACCGTTGAACCCGCATATCGATACCGCTCAGCCATTCTCCTCGCCCCCGTCGCACGTCTCTTCATTCGGTCTGTCATTATTGGTCTAACGATGCCTTGAGGAATGCAGGTGCTTCTAAATGTACTGTCGACTTCTTCTCAAACTAATCCTAAGAGACAGGGCCGTATGGATTTGTACGCTCGTTCTCGCTGCAGCCTTTTCCGTCCCCATTGCGTTCAATTCACCCATCTACGGGCCCTTCTTTATGAAGCAGGGCATGCAGGGCTTTGTCGACGCATTCAATACGCGCGCGCCCCAGGCCAGCGGCACAGACCTATCTCCAGAGCAGCAAGATGACGCGGAGCTTGCAAGATACGCGAACGCCGCCCTTGCCGCTCAAACCGACGCCGCCTTTCTCGATTCTGCCGAGAGCTACTACGCGCTCATGGGCGAAGGCTTCCAATCCGGGTCCATCGTGGGAGACCGAGAGACCAATGACGCAGCGCTCGCATATTGCCGTGCCCTGAGCAGCTCCGGCATCACGGATATCCCGGCCTCCGCAAACGACCTGCCATTCCTTTCCTTCCTGCCTTACGCCATTGCCACGGCGCCGTCTTTCCTTCCCTTCATCCCCTTCCTTCTCTCGTCGATACTCGTGCTCGGCGCCACAAGGCCCGGGACCCTGGCGGCAAAGGTGCCCGTGCCCAAATTCCGGCGCCTTATTCAGATCGTGTTTTCGATAATCGCCGCGGGGACCGCGATGCTCCTCGCCGGCCTCGCACCCGGGGGCATTTACGCCTTGGTCCTAAACGGCTTCGGGCAAATTGGGTACCCGATCGCCTTCTTCCATGACGGCGCGCTTACCACCACGACCGCGGGAGACGTCTTCACAGCCCTGCTTCTCGCGCTGCTTGCGGGCGGAACCTTGATATCCGTTTGCTCCGCCGTCCTATCGACCGCAACGAGGCGCGTCTTCGCAGGCCCCCTTGCCTCAGCGCTGCTTGTCGCGGCCCCGGCATTCCCGTTGCTGTCCGATTCGGCACTAGGGCATAATGCCGTGCTCGGGCTCCTGCCGCTGGCCGTGTTCTCGCCTATCGAGGCAACGGGCTACGTAGGATGTTTCCCGACAGAATTCATTGGCTCCGGTTCAGGCAGCGCATCGATGCTTGCCGTGGCCCTGGCATACGTCGCGGTCTTTTTTGCGGTCGGCGCCGTTGCGGCACGTTCCCCCAAACAGCCTGGACCCGCGAAAAAGCACCATGGGCTCGAGCTTCTGGACGCGAGCGTGGGATACGGGAGCACGACGGTACTTTCAATCGGGTCGCTTTTCCTGAGCCCGGGAACGGCGGCGGGCCTCGTTGCTCCCAACGGCTCGGGGAAAACCACCCTTCTTGAAGCGCTGTCGGGCCAATTTCCCACCCGCATCCGCTCGGGAAGCCTGGCGGCAGACGGAATCAGCCAACGTCGATCAGCCGAATTTGCAGAACTCGTCTACCTGAGCTCTTCAGGCGACACGGATCTTTACCCCACGCTATCGGCCCTCGAGCACCTTGCTTTCGTTAGGGAGGCGTGGAAATCGGCCGCCGACATCGACCCGCTCTGCAGCTCCCTCGGAATCTCCCCATATCTCGACAAGCCGACCCGTAAACTCTCGACAGGAATGAAGCAGCAGGTAAAGCTTGCCATGGCGATAGCGACCGATTGCCCGTACCTCATCCTCGATGAACCGCTGAACGGCCTCGATCCGGGAAAGCGGAAAACCTCCTGCGACGCGATGCGCAGCGAGGTGGCGCGGGGACGAAGCGTGCTCATTTCGAGCCATCTGCTCGACGACCTGGCAGACCTCACCAACTCGTTCTACTTCATCGAGGCCGGAACGCTCGTGGAAAAGATCGAGTCGTCCTCGCAGACGCTCAAGCAGGAATACCTCGATACATACGAGAGATGAATGTGGGGGAGTGTTCGGATGAAGTTGATATTTAAGGTCCAGCTCGTGTTGTGCCGAAAAGACCGTGAACCTTTTGTGGGACACGTGGCGCCGTGGTACCATAGCCAAGTTTGTTGTCTTGGTCGGAAACCAAGACGCCTTATGCGCTGATCGGTAACCAGCGCCTGACCAATAAGGAGTCCTACCATGAAGCAGGGTATCCATCCCCAGTATGTCGAGTGCACGGTGACGTGCTCCTGCGGCAACACCTTCAAGACGCACGCTACTGTGTCCGAGATGAAGGTCGAGCTTTGCAACGAGTGCCACCCGTTCTACACCGGCCAGCAGAAGTTCGTCGACACCGGTGGACGCGTCCAGCGCTTCGCCGACAAGTTCGGTGGCGCCGCTGCCGCCCAGCTCAAGAAGGCTGAGGAGGCCAAGGCTGCCAAGGCCGCCAAGGCTGCTGAGGCCGAGGCCGCTCGCAAGGCCGCCGCTGAGGCTAAGGCTGCCGAGAAGGCTAAGCGTGCCGCTAAGTTCGCCGAGGAGGCTGCCAAGCAGGCTGCCGAGGCTCCCGCAGAGGCTCCCGTCGAGGAGGCCGCTGCCGAGGCCGAGACCACCGAGGCTGCTGAGTAAATAGCTCGCCGCGGAATCGCTCGCATTCATGGCATAAGGGCCGCGCATCCATTTGGGTGCGCGGCCCTTTTCTTTTTATTGGTGCAAGCTAACCCGTCCCCATTGCAGCAGGTTGGTACGTAAAGGACGGGTTAGCTTGCACCAAATGGCAGAGAGACAAGGTTTTCCCAGATAAAACCTGCCAAAATAAACCAGTCCCTTTTTGGCAGGCTGTCGTAGTTATTACGTGGTCGAGCGTGTCGACCGCATAGGCGGCGCCTTGTTTGGCTAAAGTACAAATATCTGTGTTTAACTCGTCCAAGGTTTCATGCCGCGGGCGATGGCCAAAAAGGAAAACCACATGGGATTCATGTCAAAGCTGCTGTCCTTTGGATCCGATAAGGACCTGAAGCGCTACTACAAGATCGTCGACAAGATCAACGGTCTTGAGCCCCAGTTTGAGAAGATGACCGAGGAGGAGCTCCGCGCCCAGACCGATAAGTTCCGTGAGCGCTACGCCAACGGCGAGTCGCTCGACGACATGCTCCCCGAGGCCTTTGCCACCGTGCGCGAAGCTTCCAAGCGCACCATGGGCATGCGTCACTTTGATGTACAGCTCATCGGCGCCATGGCGCTGCACGAGGGCCACATCGCCGAGATGAAGACCGGCGAAGGCAAGACCCTCGTCTCCACGCTGGCCGGCTATCTCAACGCTATCGCCGGTAAGGGCGTGCACGTCGTCACCGTCAACGACTACCTGGCCAAGCGCGACTCCGAGTGGATGGGTCGCATCTACAAGTATCTGGGCATGACCGTCGGTCTGCTGCAGAACAACATGCCGCTCGAGCTGAAGCGCCCAGCCTACCAGGCCGACGTCACGTACGGCACCAACTCCGAGTTCGGTTTCGATTATCTGCGCGACAACATGGTTACCCGCCCCGAGCAGCGTGTTCAGCGCGGCCACAGCTACGCCATCGTCGACGAGGTCGACTCCATCCTGATCGACGAGGCCAGAACGCCGCTCATCATCTCGGGCGCCGGCACCAAGTCCGCCAGCACTTACAAGGACTTCGCGCGCGCCGTGCGCGGCCTTGAGCGCGGTGAGGACGTCTCGCACGACATGCTCACCGCCACCGAGGACGTGGAGCCCACGGGCGACTTCGTCATGGACGAGGCCAAGCACACCATCGCCGCCACCGAGCGCGGCCTTAAGAAGATCGAGCGCCGCCTGGGTATCGATGACATCTATGCCGACCTTTCGGGCCAGCTGGTCAACCACCTGCAGCAGGCGCTGAAGGCCCAGTACATGTTCCACCGCGACAAGCAGTACGTGGTCACCAACGGCGAGGTCAAGATCGTCGATGAGTTCACCGGCCGCATCATGGAAGGCCGCCGCTACTCCGAGGGCCTGCACCAGGCCATCGAGGCCAAAGAGGGCGTGCTCGTGCGCGAGGAGAACCAGACCCTTGCCACCATCACCCTGCAGAACTACTTCCGCCTGTATGACAAGCTCTCCGGCATGACCGGTACGGCGCTCACCGAGGACGCCGAGTTCCGCGAGATCTACAAGCTGCCCGTCGAGGTCATTCCCCCCAACAAGCCCGTGCAGCGTGTTGACCACGAGGACCTGGTCTACCGCACCATCCAGGCCAAGTACAACGCCGTTGCCGACGACGTTGAGCGTCGTCACGCCAAGGGCCAGCCGGTCCTGGTGGGCACCGTCTCCATCGAGAGCTCCGAGAAACTGTCCGCCGCCCTCACTAAGCGTGGTATCGCGCACGAGGTCCTCAACGCCAAGCACCACGAGCGCGAGGCCCATATCGTGGCCCAGGCTGGTCGCTATGGCGCCGTGACCATCGCTACCAACATGGCCGGTCGTGGCACCGACATCCTGCTGGGCGGCAACCCCGACGAGCTGGTGCGCGAACGCCTAGAGTACGAGGGCCTGACCATGGAGGACGTGACGCCCGAGCAGCTCGAGCAGTTTAACGCCGAGGCCAAGGAGACCTGCAAGGCCGAGCGCGAGCGCGTGCTTGCCGCCGGCGGCCTGACCGTTATCGGCACCGAGCGCCATGAGTCCCGTCGTATCGACAACCAGCTGCGTGGCCGTTCCGGACGTCAGGGCGATCCGGGCGAGACCCAGTTCTACCTGTCGCTCGAGGATGACCTCATGCGCCTGTTCGGCGGCGACAGGATGGACCGCGTCTCCAAGATGATGGTCACGGCCGACATGGGCGACGACATGCCCATCCAGCACAAGATCATTTCCAAGGCCGTCGAGAATGCCCAGCACAAGGTCGAGAGCATCAACTTCTCCATGCGTAAGAGCGTTCTTGAGTACGACGACGTCATGAACAAGCAGCGCCAGGTCATCTACGCCGAGCGCAACAAGATTCTGGACGGCAAGGACCTGACCGACCACATCACCGAGGTCATGCACGATACCGTGTACCGCTGTGTGCAGGAGTTCTGCACCAAGGACAGCCACGAGGGCGAGCGCGATCTTGAGGGTCTGCGCAAATGGGTCGTCGAGCTGACCGGGCATATCGATACCCCTCAGTTCCCCGACGAGGACTTTGAGGCCCTGGCCGCCGATGTCTTGGCTTATGTTGAGAAGTGCTACAACATGAAGGCCGAGCGCCTGGGCGAGGACCTGATGCGCGAGCTCAATACCCAGGTCATGCTGCGCGTAATCGATACGCGTTGGATGAACTACCTGCAGGAAATGGACTACCTCAAGACCGGTATCGGCCTGCGCGGCTTTGGCCAGCGCGACCCGCTGGTTGAGTATAAGACCGAGGCCTACGGCGCGTTCCAGATGCTCGTCGATACCATGTACGAGGATTACCTGCGCACTGTTCTGCGCATTGAGCTCAAAGCTGCCCCGCAGGCTGTGGAGCACAAGGAGGACCCCGCCCTTAAGGGTGCGCACTTCTCTGGTCCCGCCGAGGTCGATGGCGACAACAGCGATTCGGTACTGCGCAAGCAGGCTCAGGTGCAGGCCCGCACCGCCGTCCAGGGTGGTCCGGCTGCCGTTAACAACGGGGGCAAGGTGACGACCTACCGCAAGTCCGAGAGCGATGACCCCTATGTCAACGTGGGCCGCAACGACCCGTGCCCTTGCGGTAGCGGTAAGAAGTTTAAGTATTGCCACGGCAGGAATCGTTAATGGCCGAGACTCTAGAGGTAACTCCCGCCGAGTTGGACGCGTTTGCGGACCGACTCGGCGAGGTCGAGTCGTATCTCCATTTGGACGAGAAGCGCACCCGCGTAACGGAGCTCGAGGCCAAAAGCGTCGCCCCGGGCTTTTGGGACGATGCCGATGCCGCTCGCGCCACGATGGAGGAGATTGCGCGCGCCAAGGAGGACATCGCCGCCGTGGATACCGCGCGCGGAGAGCTTTCCGATGCTCGCGCCGCGTTGGAGCTTGCCGAGGAAATGGGCGATGACCCCGATGCCGCAGCACTGCGTGAGGAGGCTGCCGCCACGGCGGAGCGCCTATCCCGCGCCATCGACGAGCTTGAGCTTGCGAGCTGGTTTACCGGGGAGTTCGACCATGGCGACGCGATTGTGACCATCAAACCCGGACAGGGTGGCTTGGAGGCCCAGGACTGGACCTTCATGCTCTTTAAGATGTACATGAAGTACTGCCAGCGCCGCGGTTGGAAGGTCACCATCAACGATTGCCCCGCGGCCGAGGTCATCGGCATCGATCGCGCGACCTTTACCGTCGAAGGCAAGGATGCCTTTGGCATGCTTCGTGCCGAGGCCGGTGTTCACCGCCTGGTGCGCATTAGCCCCACCGACGACAAGAAGCGCCGCCAGACTACGTTTGCCGGCGTCGAGGTCATTCCGGTACTGCCCGACGATATCGATATCGAGATTAGTCCCGATGACATTCGCGTCGACGTGTACCATGCAAGCGGCCCGGGCGGCCAGGGTGTCAACACCACCGACTCCGCCGTGCGCGTAACGCATTTTCCCAGCGGTATCGTGGTCACGTGTCAAAACGAGCGCAGCCAGATTCAAAACAAGGCCGCGTGCATGCAGATCCTTAAGGCGCGCCTGTACGAGATTGAGCTCGAAAAGCGCGCCGAGGCCCTGGACGAGATTCGCGGACCCAAGACCACAATTGGTTTTGGCAACCAGATCCGCAGCTATGTGCTCTACCCGTACCAGATGGTTAAGGACCTGCGCACGGGCGTGGAGACCAGCAACGTCGAGGCAGTTCTTGACGACGGCGACCTGGATCCGTTTGTGATTGGCTATCACCGTTGGGCTACCGGCAACGCTGACGCGGAGGCCCCGTCTGCCTAAACCGCTCAGTTTATGTGGAAATGGATCAAGGCCTTCCGAGCAGGACGGTTTTGTATCCAGGACAAACCCTGCACAGGGGTGGTTTTTGTTGGGCGAATCGGTAGAATCGAATACATGAAGAAGTTCAAAGCGCATCCGATGGGGTGCGCTTTTTTGAGGGAGGCAGCATGGCATATCGTCTGGACATCAAGCGCATTCTTTCGATGAACTTCTTTCACGATCTACCCCAGATCATGTTGGGGTGTGCCTTGGCCGCCATCGCGACCGACCTGTTTTTGATTCCCAACGGTCTTGCAGCCGGTGGCGTTACGGGCCTTGCGACGATTATCCAGGCAGTCGGCGCAGCGCGAGGCGTGTCGCTTCCTGTCGGTATCCAGACCATCGTGATGAATGCCTTGCTGCTGCTGATCGTTATGCGCGAGGGCGGCATGTTCTATGTAGTGCAGACGGCGACGGGCTTTGTGCTGCTGGGCTTCTTTACCGATCTGTTTGCCCCGTTTGTAGCGCCTCTGGCACATGCGGACCTGATGCTTCCCGCTATGTGGGGCGGCATTATCACGGGCATTGGTTATGGCATGGTGTTGCGCGCCGGCGCCAATACCGGCGGCTCGGACACGATTGGCCAAATCATCTCGCGTAACACCTCGCTGCCGGTGGGCTCGACCGTCATGGCAATCGACGTTGCCGTATGTGCGGCATCTGCTCCGGTATTCTCGCTCGAAAATGCTCTATACGCAGGACTTTCGATGGTGATTAGCGGCTATGTGATCGATGCTGTGGTCGATGGCGGCAATAAGCGTCGTATGGTGCTCATCATCTCGGATAACTTTCCCGATATCGCGGCCGACATCATGTATGGTCTGGGCCGCGGCTGCACCAAATTAAAGGCGACCGGCATGTATTCGGGCGTCGAGAAGCCGGTGATCATGGTGATCGTTAGCCGTCGAGAGCTCAACACCCTCAAAACGATCGTGCGCGAGCGCGATCCTCACGCCATTGTGACGGTCGCCGACGTTACAGAAGCCTTCGGTGAGGGTTTCAAGGACATTAACGCGTAGGCTGAATTTCGGTTTGCGGACATGATCCGCAGTCCTGCCGTCCCCAAGGGATCAGGTGATCCGTAGGGGACGGCAGGATTGCGGATCATTTTTGTGCCGAGGCGAGAGGTAGCCACCGCATCCAAAAGACGTTCACATTGATAAACCGTTTCATCAGCGGTTCTGCCTGCTAAATTGTTCAAATAATGATAAAAACTCTGGTAAAGCCATCGGTTTCCAGCATAATGAATGACGTACGTGCATTGCGGCTGTGTTGGGATTACCTTCGGTGCCGTGCGCATCTTGTCTTAAGAGGATGAAAGGAAGGCACAATGAGCGACGAAGAGCTCAAAAAGGTTGCCAACGAGGTAAGGAAGGGCATCGTCACCGGCGTGCACGCTGCCAAGTCTGGCCATCCGGGCGGTTCGCTCGGCGCTGCCGACATCATGACCTATTTGTACTTTGAGGAAATGAACGTCGACCCGGCCGATCCCCGCAAGGCCGATCGCGACCGCTTTGTGCTCTCCAAGGGCCATTGCGCTCCGGGCCTGTACGCCGTGCTCGCCGAGCGCGGGTTCTTCCCCAAGGAGGACCTCGAGACGCTGCGCCATATCGGCAGCCACCTGCAGGGTCACCCCAACATGAACGACACCCCGGGCGTCGACATGTCCACCGGCTCGCTCGGCCAGGGCATCTCCGCCGCCGTGGGCATGGCCGTTGCCGCTAAGCACTGGGGCGATACTTACCGCACGTACGCCCTGCTGGGCGATGGCGAGAGCGAGGAAGGCCAGGTCTGGGAGGCCGCCATGTTTGCCGGCAACCAGCAGCTCGACAACCTCTGCGTGATCGTCGACCACAACGGTCTGCAGATCGATGGCCCCGTCGAGGAGGTCAACGACCCCATGCCGCTGGCAGACAAGTTCCGCGCCTTTAAGTTCCATGTGGTGGAGCTTGCCGACGGCAACGACTTCGACCAGATCCGCGCTGCCTTTGCCGAGGCCCGCGCCACCAAGGGTCAGCCGACCGCCATTATCGCCGAGACCACAAAGGGCAAGGGCGTCTCCTTTATGGAGAACCAGGTGGGTTGGCACGGTAAGGCCCCCAACGATGAACAGTTTGAGCAGGCCATGGCAGAGCTCACGGCCGCCGGAGAGGAGCTCTAGGATGGCAGACGTCAAGAAAATCGCCACGCGCGTAAGCTACGGCGAGGCCCTCGTTGAGCTCGCCAACGAGCATGATGACTTTGTGGTCCTCGACGCCGATCTGGCCGCCGCTACGCAGACAGGTAAGTTTAAGGCAGCCTGCCCCGACCGCTTCTTCGATGTGGGCATTGCCGAGAGCAACCTGATGGGCGTCGCCGCCGGTATCGCAACCACCGGTCGCGTTGCCTTTGCGAGCACCTTTGCCATGTTCGCCGCCGGCCGCGCTTTTGAGCAGATCCGCAACACCCTGGGCTATCCTCACAATAATGTCAAGAT
>UQZH01000039.1 GCA_900545445.1 uncultured Collinsella sp.
GGCGGATGCCGCCGCTTCGTCGCATCGAGCCCCGGTTGTCTGCGCCGTCTCGGGTTCGGGCGGTTGCGGCAAGTCGACGATCGTCGCCGCCATGGCGCACGCGGCGTCGCTGCTGGGCCTGCGCGCTGCCGTGCTCGACTTGGACCTGATGTTTGGAAACCTCTACGACCTGTTGGGTGCCGATGCCCCGCATGACATGGCGACGCTTATCGAGCCATCGGCTGCGGGCGCACTTGCCGAATCGGACATCGTGGCCGCCTCGATGCGCGTGGCTCCGGGCGTCACGCTTTGGGGCCCGGTCGCCGCGCCCGAACAGGCCGAGCTCATGGCGCGTCCGGTAGAGCTGCTGCTCGACGTCTTGCGCCGCGAATCCGACGTGGTTCTTGTCGACACCTCGGTCTTTTGGGGTGACGCCGTGGCGGCCGCGGTGGCGGCAAGCGACCGTTGTCTGGTCGTGGGCGATCCATCGGTGTCGTCTGCGACGTCCGCGGCACGCGTTATCGAACTGGCGAGCCGTGTGGGCGTGCCGCGTACGCGCATGAGCGCCGTATTCAACCGGTTTGGCGCGCGCGGCGCTGACGAGGACGTCGCCATGCGCTTTGAGATTGCCTGCGCGTTGAGCTCCAAGATCCGCATCGCCGACGGCGGGCAGGACTTGGCGGCGCTCATGGCATTCGGCCGTGCTGACGAGGCAGTGGGCCAAACCAGCGCTTTTGCCACCAGCGTGCGCGAAGCCGCGCGCAAGATGCTCGTGGAGCTGGGCTGCGCCGTCGGTCCCTGGAGCGATATGGTCACCGACCGTGCGACGCGTACCGAGCGCCCGCGCATCCGTCTTCCCTGGTCGCGCGAGGGTGATTCGCGATGAGTTTGCAAACAAGGATTAAGGAAGCCGGTGCGGCCGCGGCGACAGTGCCTGTTGATGCGGGACGCCACCGTGCCGTCAAGCGCCGCACCAAACGCGCCGTGATGGACCGCATGGGCTATGACGAGGTGGCGCGTATCAGCGCATACATCGATCCGGCGCGCGCCCGCTCGGAATTGCGTCCTGCGGTGGAGGCGGCGCTCAACGTGGAGGAGGCGATCGACCTGGCGACGCCCGAGCGCGAGACCATCATTGACGAGATTTTGGATGACGTGGTGGGCCTGGGCCCGCTGCAGCCGCTCATCGAGGACGACACCGTCACCGAGATCATGGTCAACGGTTGTCGCTCGGCTTTCTTTGAGCGCGGCGGCGTCTTATATCCCATCGAGCATGCGTTTGAGGACGATGAGCAGATCCGCGTGCTCATCGACCGCATCATCTCGCCGCTGGGTAGGCGCATCGACGAGCGCAGCCCCATCGTCAACGCTCGCCTCAAGACGGGCTATCGCGTCAACGCGGTGATCCCGCCTGTGGCGATCGATGGGCCAATCCTCACCATCCGCAAGTTCTCAGACCGCATCTGTTCGTTGGACGAGCTTGTGGGCCTGGGGTCGCTACCGCTTTGGTATGCGCAGCTGCTGTCGTGTGCGGTGTCGCTGCGTCAAGATCTGGCGGTTGCGGGTGGCACGGGATCGGGTAAGACCACGCTGCTCAACGCGCTGTCGTGCGAGATATCCACCGGCGAGCGCATCGTGACGATCGAGGATTCCGCCGAGCTCAAGTTTGCGCATCACCCGCATGTGGTTCGCCTGGAGGCGCGCGAGGCTTCAATTGAGGGCGAGGGCGCGGTGACAATTCGCGACCTGGTGACCAACGCCCTGCGCATGCGTCCTGACCGTATTGTGGTGGGCGAGGTGCGCGGCGCGGAATGCTGCGACATGTTGCAGGCCATGAACACTGGGCACGACGGATCGCTCACCACGCTTCATGCGGGCACCGAGCAGGAGACCGTGGTGCGTTTGACGTTGCTTGCGCGCTATGGCATCGATCTGCCGAGCGAGCTTATCGAGGAGCAGATTGCCATGGCGCTCGACGGCATCGTGATGTCCGAGCGTCATGCGGACGGCAGGCGTTTCGTGTCCTCCTATTCGGGGGTGCGACGCGGCACGTCAGGCGGCGTGGAGCTTGAGCGCTACGTGACGTTCGATGCCGCCACGCGCACCTGGACGCTCGATCGCGAGCCTCCGTTTATCGCGGAGGGCCTGCGCTCGGGAACGCTCACACAAGAGGAGGTGGACGAATGGAGATCGTTGTGCCCCTCGTCGTAGGGGGCTTGACAGGGCTTTCTGCCGCGGTGGCGTGCGGGGCGGAGCCTCGTGTGTCGCGCGTGCCGCCGGCGGAACTGGTCAGTCATGCGCTTGAGTCGGTTGCCGAGAGGCTGCCGCGCGAGTTGGTAGAAAACGACCTGCTAAAAAAGATTGCCCGCTCCTGGGCGGCGCTGGTTCCAGCACATCGCCTTGGCCTTGTTATCGAGGATGACGAGGCGCGCCTGGCATGCTTGCTGCTATCGAGTGGTGTCTGCGGCATTGCCCTGACTGTCGTATCGCTGTCGCCCATCGGCTTTGTCCTGGGGCTGCTCGCACCGTTTGGCGTAGGCGCCGCTCGCGACACCTTCGACCGTCGCCGCGAGCAACACGATGTGGAAGAAGCCATGCCCGAGGCCTTTACGGCGCTCTCTATGTCGCTCGCCTCGGGTCATTCGCTGGCCCAGGGCATGAGGTTTGTGGGAACTCACGCGCAAGAGCCGGTGCATACCGAGTTTTTGCGCGTGGCGACGGCGATCGACTGCGGCGTCTCGGCGACTGATGCGTTGGATGACCTACTCGACCGTATCGATGCCCCCGGCCTTTCGCTTGTCACCTTGGCGCTCAAGGTGTCGCAGCGAACCGGTGCCCCGCTTGCCGACCTGTTGTCCGAGGCGTCGAGCATGGTGGGGGAGCGCATTGAGCTCAAGCGCCGCTTGGACGTCAAGACATCGCAGGCTCGTATGTCGGCACACATGGTCTCGGCGATGCCGGCGGGTATGTGCGCGGTGCTGGCGCTGCTTTCGGCCGACTTTCGCCGCGGCCTTGCAACGCCGGCGGGTGCCGGTGCCGTGGTACTGGGACTTGCCCTCAACGCCGTCGCCCTGGTGGTCATCCGACGCATTATGCGGGTGGAGCTATGAGCGCCCTGGTCGGGGTCGCGGCATGCCTGTGCGCGCTCAGCGTGTTTATCGTGACAGGGCTCAATCGTGCGGACGCATGCAAGATCGCCCAGGTCTGCAAACGCGAGGCGCTGCTGGTTGTTGCGGCTGCCCGATCGGTGACCGATGTCCTGGTAGCACGGTTGAGGGGCATGCTCGGCACGGGTGGTACGGCGCAGGTGTCGCTTGGCGAGGTGTCCGAGATGATCGACGTGGTGCGTCTGGGGCTTTCGGCCGGCCTTTCGTTCGATGCGGCGCTTGAGGTTTTTTGCGCCAATCGCCGATCGACGTTGGCGCTCCGCCTTGAGCGAGCCTGCATGGCATGGCGTGTGGGCGTAGGGACGCGAGAGGATGAGCTTCTGGCCGCCGCACGCGACCTGGACGTGCGAGCGCTCGAGACCTTTGCCATCACGGTGGGGCAGGCGCTCGCTCTGGGTGCCCCACTTGCCGAGACACTGGCCGCTCAAAGTCGCGAGATCCGTGCGGCTCATCGCGCCGCGGTCGAGCGCGAGATCGAGCGTGCGCCCGTCAAGCTGCTGATTCCCACCGGCACACTCATCTTGCCGGCGTTGCTTCTGTCCATATTGGGCCCGCTGTTGGGAGCAGGCGGGATGATGTAGGGAGGAATACATGAACACGATGACTGACGTTGCTGGCAAGGTCTGGAGCTGGGCTGTTTGCCAGTCAATTCGCGCTCGCCAGCATGCCGGGGAGCTACTGCAGGAGGAGAGTGCACAGGGTACCACCGAGTATGCCATCTTGGTCGGCGTGCTCGTGGTGATCGCGATTATCGCCATCGTCGCATTTAAGGGCAAGGTCCAAGATCTATGGAACGCTATCAGCGAGGGCATCAACAGCCTGTAGAGGGCGAGCGCCCCATCGGGGTGCTGCTGGTGTTTGCTTGCCTGACCGTGGCGATAGCGGCGGTGCTTTGGGGGCTTAACGCCGCGCGGCAGCAGCGTCCTGGGGCCGCCTTCGATTCGGGCTCAGATTCGGCGGTGGCGTCTCAAAAAGATGAGATGCGAGATGCGGACGATTCGGATGTCGCTGTCACGGCGCAAACCTTTCTGCGGACGCTCGACAAGCGGTCTGGCACTGCGACGGATTCGCCTGAGGGCAACGCGATTGCGGTCCGGCTTGCATGGTCCGAAGACCGACCGATGACCGAAGCGGCGGCGGATATGATGCGTGCCTATCGCGAGGTGCCAACGGCCCAGCTCGCCCTGAGCGGCTATCTCGATATTAAGGGCAACGTATGGGGCGCCATCGTGCGCGATGGGCGCGGCTGGGTCGATATGGTGACGGTTGCCGCGGATGCTGGCGATGCTTCGTGTCGTCTGCGCGCCGTGCGTCTGGTCCCGCAAACAATAAGCTCAAAGGAGGGATCGTGAAATGCATGGCGTTCTGCGTGAGGAATCTGCCCAAGCGACGGTCGAATACGCCATCGTCACGGTGGCACTGTTATCGATCGTGCTGGCGATTGTGGGACTTTGGCGTGCTGGCACCGATGGACACTTGGCGGCGCTGGTTGAGCGGGCGGCATCCCATGGCGTTGCCTCGACGTCGGTTATCGACGCCGCTGCGGGCGCTAAGGACATCGCGTTGTATTGATATCGCGCGCGAGGACTGGGCGCAGTCTACGGTCGAGGCCGCTTTTTTGCTGCCGACGTTTCTGACGCTCATCCTTCTCGCACTGCAACCGGTGTGCCTGCTTTATACGCGCGCGGTCATGGAGTCTGCCGCCGCCGAGACCGCGCGGCTCATGACCACGACGACGGCGGAGGACGACGATCTTAAGGAGTTCGCCCGCCGCCGGCTTGCCGCAGTGCCCAACGTTTCGATCTTTCATACCGGCGGGCCGTTGTCGTGGGATATCGAGCTTGGTCGGGCCGATGCGGGTGGCGTCTCGTCCGTGTCCGTTTCCGGCGAGGTCAAGCCGTTGCCTGTGATCGGTGCGTTTGCGCAGGCTATGGGTGGTACCGCCGAAGGCGGCTACGTTGAGCTCAAGGTCGATGTCTCGTATCAATCACGTCCCGAATGGCTGGAGGGAGATTATGATTCGTGGATTGCTGCATGGGATTAAGCGTTTCTGGTCTAGACGCGTTTTGACGCGCCGTCCGAGCTGCCATCGCAAGCGAGGCGGCTTTATGGGTCGAGCCGGTATCGACCTGTTTATCGAAGACGGTGCCTACACCACGCTTTCCTCTGCGGTGGTCATCTTGGTGGTGCTCACGCTGCTGTTTTCGTCGACGGCGGCGATATGGAGCATGTCGCGCGCGGGGGACACCCAGGTGGCTGCCGATAGCGGCGCGCTGGCAGGCGCCAATGTGGTGTCGTCCTATCACACGGCTGCCACGGTGGTGGATGCGAGCATTTTGAGTTTGGGCCTGGCGGGGTTTGCCACGATCGGGACGGGCCTGGTCGCCATCCTCATCCCGGGCGCCGAACCAGTTGCCGGCAATATGGTCGACACCGGGATTGAGATTATTAAAACGCGCAACAAGTTTGCCAAAAGCGCATCGGAAGGCTTACAGAAAATCGAGACGGCTCTGCCGTATCTGATTGCCGCGCGTGCCACGCAGACGGTGTCGGCGCAGGATACCGATAGTGTAGCCTATACCGGTACGGCACTTGCCGTGCCCAGGACATCCGAGTCGGACTTCGCTGCGCTCAAAGGGTCAGAGATCTCGACCGATGCCATTAAAGACACATCAGATGATTTAGAGCGTGCAGCCGAGGAGCTGCGGAAGGCTTCTGAGGACACGGCGAAGGCTAAAGAGCGCGCTTGGCTGGCGGATTGTGGTGGGTCGGACGAGAGTTCGATTGGCAAGTACTCGTGTATGTGGGAGCGTGCGAGGAGTTTGGCAAAGCTCTCGGGTGAGCAGAACCCGCATTATGCCTCGAGCATTTCGTGGGAGCCACAGGTGGCGCTCGACCGCGCGAAGACCTACTACCGTCAACGCCTGGCAGACGAAAAACCGCATGGTTCAAGCGTCGAGACGAAGGCGGAGTCGGCGGCGCGCAAGGCGTTTTACACCTATGCGAGTACAGAGGTCAATCGTGCATATGTAACCGAGGACGGAGATGAAGTCGCTTCCTATATCCCGCTGTTGCCGCGCAACACTGACGAGGTGCGAGCGACGGAACTCTATACCGATACGGTGTGGCCAACCAGTGCCATCGATGGCAAGACGTATCTGCATTACGGAACGAGTTGCCCCAACTATAAGAAGGGGGCGCCATGCGGGCTGGCCTCGGTTGCTGCTTATGACGGGCAGGACAAATGCAATAGATGCCATTTTGGTGTTTCGTCGCTCGGTGCCGTTGCGGCTCCTTCGACTTCTATCGAAAACGGCTTTGAGTACCACTTTGATCGATTCAAAGAGGCTCTGGAAGACTACGTCGAATGCCGCAACAAAGAACTCGAACTTGAGCGTCAGACCGAGGATGAGGCCGACCGTGCGGGCAATGCGTTTGACCAGGCCATTAAAGCGCTTTCCGGCGAGCGCCCGCGTATCGCCCCACCTGGCCGTAACGGCGTGGTCGCCTTTGCAGTTTCGGGTGACATTACCAGCCCCGATCAACTTAACTCCTCGTTTAACGCGGCAGTCAGGCTTGGCGATCGCGGTGCTATCTCTGCCGCGGTGCTGGCCCCCGATGAGGCGACGGCGCAAAACAACGTGCTTTCGCGATTTTTCTCGACATTGAAGGAACGCTCGGGCGGCGTTGCCGGCGTGCTCGACGGCGTCATGGATGTTTGGGGACGGCTACTCGTGGGATACGGAGACATCCAAGGTTCGGCCGACGAACTTATGGACGAGATGATTAAAGACCTAGGAGGGGGCGGCGGTGCGTTGGGCTCCATTGCATCGTGGCTCGGCGATACCGTTTCGGCGTCCGTGGCGGCGCTAGGTTTGGAACCGTGCGACTTGCGCCTGCGAAAGCCGGTGCTGACCGATTCCGCCAACGTCATTAAGAGTCCGGGGTCTGACATTGCGGGTCTCTCTCAAACGCAAGACAAACTGCGAAGTATTCCGTTGGGCGTGACCGATCCCAAGGCGCTTTGCGAGGCGTTGGAATATCAAATCGAACGCACCATTAGCGGTACGGTGTTCACACTTGCGGAGATTCCTCTGCCCGGCGGTGGCTCCATCCCGCTCACCGTCGATGTCGCCACGCTGGTTGGCGCTCTGGGCGGTGGGTCGTAATGAGTATCCGCATGCGTCTGCGCGAGGAGCGCGCCCAAGCGACGGTTGAGATGGCAGTGGTTACGCCCGTTTTGCTGGTGCTGGCACTCATCGTGTACAACGTCATGATCTTTGCCAGCGCTGTCGCGCGCTTCGACCGCGTGGTGCCCGACATCGTGCTGGCGCACGCTGTGGCGCCGGGCGGGGAGGGTGACGAGAGCTCTGCCGATGCCTCGGCGACGGTTCAGACTCAAATTCTGAATGCCATGGAAGGCTATGACTTGCAGATCGAAGTGTCGAGCGAGCAAGGCGCGGAAGCATCGGATGGTGGCCTGCTCTCCCTATCCGGTACGTTTAGGACCTACACCTGCACCATGCACTATGAGCCGTGGCCGACTTCTCTCAGCATCGCTGGCGTTCCGCTGGGGGCGCCGACAACGTTGTCGCACGAGCGCGCGGTGACGGTCGATCCGTGGCGTCCGGGGGTGGTCATGTGACCGCGGTCTCGTCCTACATCGCTTACGCGCGGGCACTCAACAGGCTGGGTTGGACGCCGGCCGAGTTTGTGGTGGCGGAGTCGTTTGCCGTGCGCCTGCGCGGCATGCTGGGACGGCGTCCGGTTGCCGCCAATGGCCTGCCGCTTGTCATGGCATTTCCGCACTGTTCCTCAGTCCACACGTGTTTTATGGCCTATCCCATCGACATCGCCTTTATCGATGCAAGCGGCTACGTTCTCGTATGCTACGAAAACGTACGTCCATGGCGTATGTGCTCCTGCCCCGGCGCCTGGGGCGTACTAGAGCGTCCTTCAATCATTGTTTCGACCCCTGCTCTCCAACGCGTGCCGGCTTAAGAATTGGCGACAGTGGACTTTCGTCATACGAAATTGGGTAAGATGGAGGAGAAGATGCATGGATGTTGAGATCCATCCCAACGCTAAAAAGCACCTGACGGAAAAGCAGGTACTAGGTGCCTGGTTCGCGGTTACTGAGTGCATTCGCCGCGAGTCGGAGGACGAGCCGCCGAGATGGCTTGCCATTGGATGGCTTCCAGATGGTCGAAGTGTGGAACTTGTTGCGGTCGAGCTTGTCCGTGGGTGGCTTATCATTCATGCCTTGTCTCCAGTCCAGAAGAAATTCTGGCAAGAGATCGAGCGAGCTCGGCAGAGGGGTCGATGATGGGCAAGACGTATACGGCCGCTAATGGTCAGGTTGTAACGGATGAAATGATTGACGCGTGGTGCGAGTCGTACGAGCGCGGAGAGTTTCCGGATGGCGAACACACCGTTGGTGGGATCGTGCGTGGACGGCCCCCGCTCTCAGGTGAGGGGACGGCAACGCTGTCGGTCAAGATTCCTCTGGGAATGAAGGAGGCCATTCGTCGACGGGCGGCTGCCGAGGGGATGACGCCAAGTGAGTTTGCCCGTGCGGCTCTGAGCGAAAAACTTCTTGCTGCCGGCTGATGCCTCTGACGTGCCGATTTATAGAACCGAGGCTGTGCTCAAAAACTTTTTTAAAATTCTCGGTTGACCGGAACGCGTCCTTGGTTATACTAATCAAGCCTTGAAACAAGGCACACCTCAAATGGCTGGGTAGCTCAGTTGGTAGAGCAGAGGACTGAAAATCCTCGTGTCAGGGGTTCGATTCCCTTCCCCGCCACCTTGAATTGACTAGGACCTCTGCAAAGGGGTCCTTTTCTTTTATGTGGACCCGCGGAAAATGCATCCCAGTCTTTTGCGAAAAACGGGACGCGCTTTCCGGCGCTTACTTCCGACGTGCGTGCACATCTCGGGCCCGCCCGCTCAGACATTCCTCCCGCTTTTGCGCCACTTTACAGACCGTTCGGTCGTCTGTCCGCACGCGCGGGTATACTCAAAACGATACTTTTCCTATGCAATACGATGCAGGCTCGGCCTGCACGATCCGAAGGGGGCAGTGATGGAGAGGATACTCGGCGTTAATCTCTCTGGCTGGTTTATTCCCGAGCCTTGGGTGACCCCGTCGCTATACGCGGCGACCGGTGCATCCAATGCGGCCGAGCTGCAGGAGGCCATGGGCACCGCCGCCTATAACGAGCGCATGCGCCGTCATTACGAGACGTTTGTGAGCGAGGATGATTTCCGTCGCATGGCGCAGATCGGCCTCAACGCCGTGCGCCTGCCGGTGCCTTGGTATGCCTTTGGCTCACAGGAGTCCGATGCCTCCTACATCTCGGTTGTCGATTACATCGACCGCGCGATTGAGTGGGCTGTCAAGTACAACATTCGCGTGCTGCTTGACCTGGCGACTGTGCCCGGTGGCCAGGGCGATTCCAACGATTCGCCCGCCACGCCGGAGGCTGTTGCCGAGTGGCATTCGTCCACTAACGGCCGCCATGTCGCACTCGACGTGCTCGAGCGCTTGGCCGAGCGTTACGGCGAGGCCGAGAGCCTGCTGGGCATTGAGCTGCTGGATACGCCGCAGATGAGTGTCCGCAAGAGTCTCTTTGCCATGACGGATGGCATTCCGGCTCACTACCTGCGCAATTTCTATCGCGATGCCTACGAGCTCGTCCGTTCGTATATGCCCGAGGATAAGATCGTCGTCTTCTCGTCTTCGGGGCATCCCAGCGAGTGGAAGCATTTTATGCGCGGCGCTAAGTACAAGAACGTCTACATGGACCTTCACCTGTACCATTACCGCGACGAACATGCGCTCGACATCACGAGCCCCCGCGGGCTGACGACGGCGATTTCGCGCAACAAGCGCGAGCTTAAAGAGGCGATTTCGACTGGGTTCCCCGTGCTGGTGGGCGAATGGTCGGGCGCGGCGATCTTTGCCAACTCGTCGGTTACGCCCGAGGGCCGCAATGCCTACGAGCGCGTGTTTATTGCCAACCAGCTGGCTTCGTTTGCGCCGGCTGCCGGTTGGTTCTTCCAAACGTGGAAGACCGAGAAGCGCATTGCAGCATGGGACGCCCGCGCGGCGCTCGGTACGCTCGAGCGCGGCATGATTGAATAGGTTGATATGACGCAAAACAGCGCCCATACGGGCAAACTCTATGTGGTCGGCACGCCCATCGGCAACCTGGGCGACCTGTCCCCGCGCGTGGGCGAAGCCTTTGCCGCTGCCGATGTCATCTGCTGCGAAGACACGCGTGTGACGTCAAAGCTGCTGATGCACCTGGGCATTTCCAAGCCGCTTGTCCGTTGTGACGAGAATGTGATCGCCAGCCGCGCCGCCGGCCTGGTTGACCGTCTGCTGGCGGGGGAGACCCTCGCCTTTGCCTCGGACGCCGGCATGCCGAGCGTGTCCGATCCCGGCCAGGCGCTAGTTGAGGCGGCGCGTGAGGCCGATGTGCCCGTCGAAGTTATTCCCGGGCCCTCTGCTTGCGTCACGGCACTTGTTTCGTCCGGCATTCCCTGCGAGCATTTCTTCTTCGAAGGCTTTTTGGGTCGCAAGCACGGCGACCGCGTGCGCCGACTGCAGCGCCTTGCCGTGGTGCCCGGCGCGCTCATCTTCTACGAGTCTCCACATCGCATCGTGGCGACGCTCGAGGCCGTGGCGGAGGTCTTTCCCCAACGTGAGGTTGCCGTCTGCCGCGAACTCACCAAGCTGCACGAGGAGGTCTTGCGCGGGCCCGCTGCCCAGCTTGCCGAGGAGCTGCGTGCTCGCGGCGAGGTAAAGGGCGAGATTGCGCTGGTCATCGCGCCGCCGAGCGAGGGTGAGGAGGCCGGTATCGTGCCGGTTGGCGCCGCGGCAGCGGATCCCGACGAGGCCCTGCGCGAGGATATCCGCGCCGCGCTCGAGGAGGGGGAGCCCGCGTCTGCGGTGGCCAAGCGCCTGTCTCAGAAGTATTCGCGCCGCAAGCGCGATGTCTATGCCATGGTGCTCGATATGCAATAGATGGAGGATATCCAGCCCTTGCGCTAGAATCATCCTCTGTATGCAACGTTTTTCTGGAGGACAAACCCCATGGATCAAAGCAAGCCTTCGTTCTTTATCACGACGCCCATCTACTACGTCAACGCCGATCCGCACCTGGGCACGGCTTATTCCACCATCATCGCCGATGTTCAGG
The DNA here is from genome assembly GCA_900545445.1 of uncultured Collinsella sp. GTDB lineage: Bacteria > Actinomycetota > Coriobacteriia > Coriobacteriales > Coriobacteriaceae > Collinsella. Next base: position 11,354 of record UQZH01000039.1, read on the forward strand.
CTCGCTATCGCCGCTCCGCCGGCTATAACGTCAAGTTCCTGACCGGCATGGACGAGCACGGCGAGAAGGTCGCCGAGGCCGCAGCCAAGCACAACATGACGCCGCAGGAGTGGACCGACAGCCAGGCCCCGCACTTCAAGGAGCTTTGGAGCAAACTCGAGATCTCCAACGATGACTTCATCCGCACCACCGAGCCGCGCCAGCATCATGCCGTGCAGTACCTGTGGGAGCGCATGAAGGAGTCCGGCTACCTGTATAAGGGCAGCTACGACGGTTGGTATTGCGTGCCTGACGAGACCTACTTCACCGACACGCAGGTCCAGAAGGGTGACGAGGAGTACGGCAGCGTCGGCCAGCACCTGTGCCCCGACTGCCACCGTCCGCTCGAGCGCGTGCAGGAGGAGTCCTACTTCTTTAAGCTTTCCGCTTTCCAGGACAAGCTGCTCAAGCTCTATGACGAGCACCCCGACTTTGTCGAGCCCGCGTTCCGTATGAACGAGGTGCGCAGCTTTGTCGAGGGCGGCCTCAACGACCTTTCCGTGAGCCGTACGAGCTTTGACTGGGGCATTCAGGTTCCGTTTGACGAGGGCCACGTGACCTATGTGTGGTTCGATGCGCTGCTCAACTATATGACGGCTGTCGGCTACGGTGTCGATACCGACGAGGCCCGTGCCGAGCTGGCCTATCGCTGGCCCGCGCAGTTCCACATCGTGGGCAAGGACATCATCCGTTTCCACTGCGTCATTTGGCCGGCCATGCTCATGGCCATTGGCGAGGCCCTGCCCGAGCACGTCTTTGCCCATGGCTTCCTGACCGTGCGCAATGCCGAGACCGGTAAGGCCGAGAAGATGTCCAAGAGCCGTGGCAACGCCATCGCCCCGCAGGATGTCATCGATATGCTGGGCGTCGAGGGCTATCGTTATTACTTTATGACCGATGTGGTCCCCGGTACCGACGGCGCCATCAGCTTCGACCGCATGGAGCAGGTCTACAACGCCGACCTGGCCAACAGCTGGGGCAACCTTATCTCGCGTTCGCTCAACATGAGCGGCAAGTATTTTGACGGTTGCGCGCCCGCCAAGCCCGCATCGTTCGATGCGTTCGACAACCCGCTGGCAAAGATCGCCGATGGCCTGGTCGACCGCTACATGGCCAAGATGGACGTGCTCGATTACGGCGGAGCCAAGGATGAGGTCATGGAGCTCATCCACGCCGCCAACCACTACATCGAGGACTCCGAGCCTTGGGCACTTGCCAAGGACGAGGCCAAGGCTGACGAGCTGGCGTTTGTGATCTACAACCTGCTCGAGGCCATCCGCATTGCCGCTCACCTGCTGATGCCGCTCATGCCCCAGACTTCTGCCGAGGCCCTGCGCCGCCTGTCCTGCGAGGACGAGGCCGCGAGCGACGACCTCAAGGGCATTTGCACTTGGGGCCTGCTTGCTGGTGGTCAGCCCGTCGAGAAGGGCGATCCGCTGTTCCCGCGTCTGGCGTAGAGACCGCGCGAGCGCCATATCGGCAATTTGCTGTTTAGCTGTAAGGGCATGGCCGCCACGGTCCATGCCCTTTTGTTTCAAGACGCCGCCATCATGCTAAGGAGGCAACCATGACAACTTCGCCTTTGGCAAACCCCACGGCCACCAGGGAGCTGCTAGAGGAGTTTGGCCTTGCGACTAAGCATCGCCTGGGCCAGAACTTTCTAATCGACAATCATGTGATCGAGCGTATCTGCGAGCTTGCCGAGCTTGCAGGTGACGAGCGCGTACTCGAGGTGGGTCCGGGTTGCGGCACGTTGACACTTGCGTTGCTGCAGGAGGCGGCGTGCGTTACGTCGATCGAGGCCGATCCCGAGCTTGAGCCGGTGCTTGACGCCCACGCCGCCGACTATGCCAACTTCCGCTTTATCATGGGCGATGTGCTCAAGGTGGGCCCGGAGCAGATTGAGCAGGCCGCCGGCGGCGAGCCCACGGTATTTGTCGCGAACTTGCCCTATAACGTGGCGGCGACAATCATCCTGCAGTTCTTCCAGACGATGCCGGCGCTCAAGCGTGCCGTCGTCATGGTGCAAAAGGAGGTTGCCGATCGCATTGCCGCAGCGCCGGGCAACAAGACCTATGGCGGCTATACGGCAAAGCTCGGCCTGTATGCGCAGGTGACGGGTCGCTTTGAGGTGCCGCCGCGTTGCTTTATGCCGGCGCCGCACGTGGACTCGGCCGTCGTGCGTATCGACCGTGTTGACGGCGTGGTGCCCGAGGGGCTCGATCGCGAATTTGTGGCCCGCGTGATTGACGCTGCATTTGCTCAGCGTCGCAAGACCATCCGTAATTCCATGAGCGCCAACGGCTTTGCCAAGGACGTGCTCGATGCCGCCTTTGAGGCTTGCGGTATCGCACCAACCACGCGCGCCGAGACGCTTGATGTTGCCGACTTTGTCCGTCTGGCCCAGGAGCTAATCCATGATGCCTAATGCCGAACGTGTGACGTTTACCAAGAAAAAGAAGACGGTTGCTTGTCCCGTGCCCTTGGCACCGCTTGCCGACACGCATGCGCATCTACTTTCGTTCTGGGGCAAGGATGTGCCTGAGACGCTCGTGCGTGCCAAGGCGGCAGGCGTCGACCTGTTGGTGACGATGCTCGACCCCATCGCTGACAAACGCAGCGTGACGGACTATAGCGACTGGCTCGTGCGCGAAATTCTGCCGATGCAGGATATCCCGCAGATCAAGTATCTTGCCGGCGTGCATCCGTATGGCGCACCGGACTATACCGACGACGTTCACGCACAGGTCGTTGCCGCGCTCGATGATTCCTTATGCGCCGGTATTGGCGAAATCGGCCTGGACTACCACATGGACTATGACGACGATATCGCGCCGGCACCCCATAACGTGCAGATTGACTGCATGGCGCGTCAGCTCGAGCTTGCCGTGTGCCGTAACGTGCCGGTGGAGCTGCATCTGCGCCACGAGGACACGGACCATGAGCGCACCTCGCACGTTGATGCGTACAACGTGCTTCGTGAGGTGGGCGTGCCCCAGGCCGGTTGTGTGCTGCACTGCTTTGGCGAGGACCGCGCCACGATGGAGCGCTTTGTGGAGCTGGGCTGCTATATCGCCTATGGTGGTGCGGCCACCTTTAAGCGCAACGACGACGTGCGCGAGGCATTTGCGGCAACCCCACTCGATCGAATTTTGTTCGAGACGGATTGCCCGTATATGGCTCCGGAGCCCATCCGCGGTCTTGAATGCGAGCCCGCAATGATCTCCATTACGGCAAACGCGCTGGTTAACGACCGTGTCGATCGTACCGGCGAGGATGCTGAGGCAATCGCGCAAGCCGCTTGGGAAAATGCCTGCAAACTTTTTCAAAAATAGTTCTTGCGTTCGCGGTGGCGCTCCGTTATTCTAATTCCTGCACGCGGGCGTGGCGGAATTGGCAGACGCGTACGGTTCAGGTCCGTATGGGGGCAACCCCATGAAGGTTCAAGTCCTTTCGCCCGCACCATTAAATGAAAGAGCTCCCAGCAATGGGGGCTTTTTTGTTATGGGCCTCTTGTTGATGTCACGTTGCTGCTTCGTGCGGGTATCCTAATGCCAACGTGTGCCTATCAGAGGAGAGACCATGCTGTTGTCCGGTATCATCGCCGCCCTTACCAGCCTTTTGATTCCCATCATCATTCTGTTGCTGCTGCTTCCCAACGCCTGCTATGTCGTTGAACAACAGCATGCCGTGATCATCGAGCGCCTGGGCAAGTTCAATCGCATCGTCAACGCGGGCTTCCACATGAAGGTACCCGTGATCGACCGCAAGGCCGCCACGGTGAGTCTGCGCACCATGAAAAACGGTTTTGGCATCGACGTTAAGACCCAGGACAACGTGACCATCGGCCTTGAGGTCTCTGCTCAGTACCACGTGAGCTATGACATGGGCGCCGGCCCGGCAGATTCGGGTATCTACAAGAGCTACTACATGCTGCAGGAGCCCGTCGACCAGATGCGTGACTTCATCACCGACGCCCTGCGCTCTTCGATTCCCGTCTACACACTCGATGAGGTCTTTGCCAAGAAGGATGACATCGCCAAGGATGTCAACGCTACCGTTTCCGAGCAGATGGCCGCCTACGGCTTCACCCTCGTGTCGACGCTCATCACCAAGATCGCACTGCCGACCGAGGTTGAGAACTCCATGAACGACATCAACGCTGCCCAGCGCAAGCGCGCTGCGGCACAGGAGCTCGCTGAGGCCGACCGCATCAAGCGCGTCACCGAGGCGACCGCCGAGGCCGAGGCAATGGAAAAGGCGGGCGAGGGCATCGCCAACCAGCGCAAGGCTATCGCGTTGGGCATCAAAGATTCGCTCGAGATCATCCAGGAGACGGGTGTCGGCAATGACGAGGCCAACCAACTGTTCATGTTTACGCAGTGGTCCGAGATGATGACGGAGTTCGCTCGCACGGGTAAAACCTCGACGGTCGTGCTGCCGAGCGATTTCTCGCAGTCGGCCTCGATGTTCGAGCAGATGCTGACAGCCAGCAAAGTTCAGAACGAGTCAAAGGAGTAGACACGCGTGAAATACACCGTCGTTTGCGTCGGTAAGCTCAAGGAGCGCTTTTGGAAGGACGCGTGCGCTGAGTACACCAAGCGCCTAGGTGCCTATGCCAAGGTTGATATCCGCGAGGTGGCCGATATCGACCCGGCTAAGGCGGGCGGCGTGGATGCCGCGTGCGGCAAGGAGGGGGCGGCGATTCTTGCTGCCTTGCCGTCTCGAGCGCATATGATCCTGCTGGCTATTGAGGGCAAAGAGCGCTCGAGCGAGGAGTTTTCGGCGCGGCTCGATGATCTTATGCTGCGTGGTAACAGCGACATCGCCTTTGTGATTGGCGGATCGGACGGCGTGAGCGATGACGTGCGCGCACGAGCCGACGAGATGCTCAGCTTTGGACGCATTACCTTGCCGCATAACTTGGCGCGCGTGGTGCTGCTAGAGCAGATTTACCGTGCCTGCAAGATCAGCCGTGGCGAGCCGTATCACAAATAGGTCGGCAATACGAAACAATGGCGTGGGACAATACCTTTCGTTTTGAGGAATGTGTCTGAAAGGACTATGCGATATGAAGATTGGATTTGTCGGTTTTGGCAATATGGCGAGCGCTATGGCTGATGGCTGGATCGCTGCCGGTGTAGCTGCGAGCGACATGTGCGCCTGTGCGGGTCGCTACGACGCACTGGTTGAGCGCTGCGAGGCGCGCGGCATGGCCGCCTGCCACGATGCCGCCGAGGTTGTCGCCGCATCCGATATCGTGGTCGCTGCGGTCAAACCGTACATGATCGAGAAGGTATTCGCCCCGCTCAAGGATGCTCTTGTCAAAAAGGTCGTTCTGTCGGTTGCCTGGACCTGGGACAGTGCCAAGTGGGAGCAAGTCCTGCCGGGCGTCGCGCATATCTCGACGGTGCCCAACACACCGGTTTCGGTGGGCGAGGGCGTCATCGCTTGCGAGAAGGCTTCCACGCTTAGTGATGAGCAGAGCGCAGTGGTGCTTGATCTGCTTGGCAAGCTCGGTGCGGTGGTCGAGCTCGATACGAGCCTGCTGTTTGTGGGCGGCACGGTGGGTGGTTGCGCTCCGGCATTTGTCGCTATGGCAATCGAGGCCCTGGGCGATGCGGCGGTCAAGCACGGTATCCCGCGTGCCGATGCCTATCGCATTGTGAGCCAGATGGTGCTGGGTACGGCAAAGCTGCAGCTTGCAACTGGCCAACATCCTGCGGCGATGAAGGACGCCGTATGCTCGCCCGGTGGCGCCACCATCAAGGGCGTCGTTGCGCTCGAGGACGCCGGCATGCGCAGTGCCCTGGTCAAGGCAATCGACGCAACTCTCCAGTAAAACCGACCAAAAAAAGGACGGGTTTATTTTTGGCAGGTATTTTCTGCGGTTTTGTCCTTTTAGCGAAAAGCGCCCCGCAACTGGCTCAATTCCAGTTGCGGGGCGCTTGCGTTTGCCCAGATAAAACAGACCAAAATAAACCTGTCCCTTTTTGGCAGGTTAGTCCCAGAAGCTGTCTTCCTCATCCTCGGACTTGGGTCCGCGGTCGACGTACATCTTATGGGTACGCTTCTCCATTACAAAGGCAAGAATCGCAAATAACAGGATGCCGCCGGCGAAAAGGATGGCAAAGCCGGTGCGGGTGCCAAACAAAAAGGAAAAAACTGCGTCCATTGGGTGCCTTCTTGCGTAGTTGAGTTGGGTCGTAAACGCTCATAAGTATATACTTGCCCATACATGTACAAGGTTGCAACCTAAATGGAATGTATATCGCCGGAGGATCTAATGCTTGATATCAAGTTTGTTCGCGAGAACCCCGATGCCATCGATGTCGCCATGGCTAACCGCCAGACGTCTTGGGATCGCGAGAAGTTCTTTGAGCTCGACGACGAGCGCCGTGCCGTCATCACCGAGGTCGAGGAGCTCCAGGCTACGCGCAATGCCGAGTCCAAGAAGATCGGCGCCCTGATGAAGGAGGGCAAGAAGGACGAGGCCGAGGCCGCCAAGGAGGCCGTGCGCGCCGTCAACGAGAAGATTGACGGTCTGGCCGAGCGCCGTACTGCTCTCGAGCAGGAGCAGTACGACTTCATGGCTCACCTGCCCAACATTCCTTGCGAGGCCACGCCGTACGGCAAGGACGAGGACGAGAATATTGAGCGCCGTCGTTGGGGCACCCCGCGCGAGTTCGACTTCGACTTTAAGCCGCATTGGGATCTGGGCACCGATCTGGACATCCTCGACTTCGAGCGCGGCAACAAGCTCTCCGGCAGCCGTTTTACCGTTCTCGGTGGCGCTGGCGCCCGCCTGGAGCGCGCCCTCATCAACTTCTTCCTCGATACGCACACCAGCCGTGGTTTTAAGGAGTGGTGGCCGCCCATCGTCGTCAAGCGTCAGACCATGTTTGGCACGGGTCAGCTGCCCAAGTTCGAGGACGACGCCTACCACGTCTCGGGCGACAACTTCCTGATCCCCACCGCCGAGGTCGTGCTCACCAACCTGCACGCCGGCGAGGTCCTCGACGCCGACACCCTGCCGCGCCGCTACACCGCCTTCACCCCCTGCTTCCGCGAGGAGGCCGGTTCCGCCGGTCGCGACACCCGCGGCATCATCCGTCAGCACGAGTTCGACAAGGTCGAGATGGTCAAGTTCGCTAAGCCGGAGGAGTCCGACGAGGAGCTCGAGAGCATGACCGCCGAGGCCGAGTACCTGCTGCAGCAGCTGGGCCTTCCGTATCGCGTGATTAGCCTGTGCACCGGCGACTTGGGCTTCTCTGCCCGTCAGACCTACGACGTCGAGGTCTGGCTGCCGAGCTACAACGCCTACAAGGAGATCAGCTCCTGCTCCAACTGCGGCGACTTCCAGGCCCGCCGCGCCAACATCAAGTATCGCGACCCCGAGAACTTCAAGGGTTCGCGCTACCTGCACACTCTCAACGGTTCCGGCCTGCCGGCCGGCCGCACCATGGCCGCCATTCTGGAGAACTACCAGAATGCCGACGGCACCATCACGATCCCCGAGGTCCTGCGTCCTTACATGGGCGGTCTCGAGAAGATCGAGCCGGTCGCGTAAGTTGGCTGCATAGGGGATATGCAAGGGCGCTCCTTCGGGGGCGCCCTATTTCGTGCGCAGGTCCATACCATGCCGTGCGGACAGCTCAATAGAAAACACACGAACAACCGTTCTGTATACAGCCATCTACCTGCTATGCTTTTGCTAAATAAGAGCGAGAGAAAGGGGACGCGATGGAGTTGTTTGATGATCGGGTGGTTTTGTTTGAGAGCGACGAGGGCGGGGAGTACCTGCTTGTAACGTGTGAGCCGTCTGGCATGGGTGGCCTGGTGGTTCGGCAGGCGAGCGAGGGCCCGTTGACCCAATGGTGCTTTGAGGAGTCGCCGCATGTGGTCGAGACCTTTGTGACGCACGAGGGGCTTGTGGCGCTGGAGCACTTCTATGGAGTTGGGACTTCCAACCAGGTCGCGCGCATGCTGAGCATCTCGTTTGCCGATTATGACTGTGCCCAGCGGGTGAGATCGCTCCTGAGGGAACTTGATGCTAAGTTTGACGTGATCGAAAAGCCAATCGATCGTACGGGGAACGTCGGTATGTGCGGAGCAGCATGACAAAACTGCGTTTCACAAAAAAGTTTGAGATTGTGCTTGACTCCAATAAGCTAAAGTGGTTTTATATGTCTTGCGCTGCGGCGTTACCTCAGCTGGATAGAGGGTCTGACTACGAATCAGAACGTCATAGGTTCGAATCCTATACGCCGCACCAATCGAACTTGAAGCCTCCGGCAACGGGGGCTTTTCTTTTATGCCGCCACCGCATGGATTCGAACCTCGGTCGAGGCGCGGGCGTAAAGAAAACGCGGAGCGTTTTTAGCCCGCGGGCGAGCGCGCCGGCAGGCGGGCGAAGCCGGTGCGGATCCGCGCAGCGGATGCGCGGAATCCTATACGCCGCACCATTTGAGATTAAAGCTCCCGGCAACGGGGGCTTTTCTTTTACGTAAGCACTGCATGGATTCGAACCTCGGTCGAGGCGCGGGCGTGAAGAAAACGCGGAGCGTTTTTAGCCCGCGGGCGAGCGCGCCGGCAGGCGGGCGAAGCCGGTGCGGATCCGCGCAGCGGATGCGCGGAATCCTATACGCCGCACCATTTGAGATTAAAGCTCCCGGCAACGGGGGCTTTTCTTTT
>UQZH01000040.1 GCA_900545445.1 uncultured Collinsella sp.
AAGCGGCGGCATCCGCCGACGGCGTGGGGGCAGGCGGCGCCGGCACGGGCGGCAACGTCCCTGTCTCCCCGGCAGCGCTCATATGCTGCGCCCAAGCCGGCATGGCAGGCTGCTCGGTCCGCGGGGCCGAATCTGGGGACTTCACGGTCGCATCGACACGAACATTGTCGTTCCCGGCAAGTCCCTCAACCCCGTCGAGCTCATCGACCAGGCTCACGCCATGCACGTATCCCATATCTACAGCCAAAAGATCCTCGCCATACGGCACCGGCTCTCCGGCTTCATCGTATGCAAGGGGGTCCCGGGGACACCGACCATGCTCGGCTTCCGCTTTTCCACAATCATCAACACGCGGGCCTCTTGTAGCGCGAGGCGCCCCGGGTTCCCTATCAACAAAAGCATCGGGCTCAATCGTCATACACCGGCCGTAATCAACCGTTCCCTCGCCCGCGCGCCCGTTGCCGCATATGCTGCGCGCAGCGATAACCTCGGTCGCCCCTGCGCGAAACAGCCCCTCGATATCCGAAGGATCGAGCGTCTCTATCAGTACGACCACGCGGCTCACGCGGCCCTCGGCCGTCAGGCGCGCAACGGTCTTTCGCACGTCTTCGGCATCGAACAGGGCTGCCGCGATAATCGCCGCCCCGCGACGCGACGGAAACGCCCGTGCCATGGACACCAGCCCATCCAGGTCGCCCACGCGAAGCACTTGCGCGCCCGCATCGCGGCCCTCGACTTCCCGCTGCAGCAATCCGTAATCACCGCACGCGCAGCATGCAAGCCAGATCGCTTTCATCACTCGTCGCCTCCGCTCTTTTTGTCGCGCACCGTGGCGGGAATCGTCAAACTGACCGTCCCCTTACCCGAGGCCCCCAGCAATTCCTTAACGTCTTCGGGGTCGGCCGCCAGCGTCACCCATTCGATCTTGCCTTCACGCGTGGCGCCGGCATCTTCGCTGGTATCGATTACGCGCGCGCCGCACAGCCGATCGGTCACGCCGTCCTTTTGCACGTACACGTCCACGTAGCTGCCCACGCCCGTGGCGCCCCCGACCGAATGCTCGGCATCGACCGCCACCGAAACGGCGACCTTACCTTTGGGCACCTCGAGCGTGTGGCTTTCGGCCTTGGTGTAGACATCGCAAATCACGGCATTTTTAGGGATGCGTGAGGTCGTCACGTCGCCGCGCACCTGGCGCAACTCGGTCGCCGCATCGCGCGGCAACAGGCTCGCCAGCCATTCCTGGGTTATGACATTGGTCTCGTCGAGGGTCTCGCCCACATCGATATCACGCGCCGCGACGCACACCTCGACGCGATCGCCGCCATACTTGGCCAGCGTCTCGGCCTGGACCTGCTCAGCCTGCGAGCGAATCGACGATGCGTAGACCATGCAGAGCAGCGCGGCGAGCACACCCGCGATTAGACTGATGGCGATGCGCTTGCTCTTGTTCACGGCCGCTCCTCTCAAGGTAGCACCGGGCGGATGCCCGTAGCACCATTGTCCGAGCGGGCAAGCAGCAAAACGGTGCGATCGCGATCTTGGTTTTGAGTGTCAAACCAATTGCTGACCAAAAGCTGACCAGCCCGTCAAGCTCGTGGCAAGGTTTTGGTCAGCACGTCAGCAAAACGCACGTTTAGGGGCGCATCGGCAATAAAAAAGCCGCCTCCCGTACCATTGGGAGACGGCTGTCATAGGTAGATTCAATTACAGATGGACATCGGGATCGAGCATCTGAGCACTCACACGCATGGATGACGCCAGGTTTTGGAACGTCTCCAGGCGCAGGCTGTCGATTTGCCCGGCATCCTCGGCCTCGCGAACGGCGCAGCCCGGTTCGTGGGTATGCGTGCAGTCGCCAAACCGGCACGCACGCGACGCCTCGACGATCTCGGGAAACGCGCGTGCCAAGCCCCGCTCATGCCCCACGAGCGGCAGACTGCGCAGGCCCGGCGCGTCAGCAATAACGCCGGCTTCGCCCGGCAGCGCCACCATCACGCGCGCGACCGTGGTGTGGCGACCCTGGTCATCGCGCTCACGTACGCCGCCGGTCGCCAACGTATCGTGACCCAGCAGCGCGTTGAGCAGCGTCGACTTGCCAGCACCCGATTCACCCAAGATCATGGCGCAGCTCCCGGCGGGCACGCAGGCGCGCACCTCGTCCAGGCCACGACCCTCGGCAGAGGACGTCACGATCACGCGCACGTCCGGACCCACCAAGCGGTGCACACGGTCCAGATCGCGCTCGAGCTCATCGGCGTCGCAGCGGTCGGCCTTGGTGAGTACCACCACCGGCTCGGCATCGCAGTCGAGTGCCAACACCAGCGAGCGCGCCACGCGGTCGAGCAGTACCTCGCCGGCGCCGAGCGCCTGCACGATCAGCACGCTATCCACGTTGGAGCAAAGCACCTGACGCTCGCCGCGAGCGCGTCCGCGCCAGCGCTCAAAACTCGTGCGGCGTGGCAGCACGCACTCGATCACGCCCATGTTGTGCCCGGGCGCACGACGCACCGCCACGCGGTCGCCCACGGCGGGCAGCAGAACCTCGTCCTCGCCACGCGACTTGGCAAACCCCACGGCATGCTCGGCACGAAAGGTGTCATCGGCAGTCGCCACCAGCGGAAACCCACGATCCAGGCGCACCACGGCACCAAGCTGCATCTGCTCGGGCTCCTCGGCCCGAGCACAATAATCATCGAAGGCAGCCCGCTGAGCATCATCGACCGGCAGATCGTCGAACGCCGGAACATCCTGCAGCGCATCGAGTCCCGGCACGCTTGCCAGCAGCTCCTCGGCAGACGCGGGAGCTTCGGTCGCAAGCTTCCGACGACGATCGCGCTTAGCCCGCGCCCCCGTCGTCTTTTTCTTCGCCTTAGCCTTCGCCTTGCCCACAAGCGCCTCCCAGCACCACAAATCACAACTGAGCAGGTATTTTACCCACAAAAAAGAGTCGGTCGAGCAAACGCTCGACCGACTCACATACTTTCCCTTAGCCCTTTTCATCCGCACGGGAGAAAAGCCAGCAAGGATACCGCAGGGCCCGCCCGCCGGGAGGGGTTTCCTAAGGGCACATCCCGCAGCCGCAAAGCGGCGAGGACGTGCCCGTGGAAACCCCGCAGGCGGTCGGGCCCGGACAGGAACGTTACTCTTTTTCGACCGCGCGCATGATCGCCTTGTAGATCTCCATCAACGGAATGATCAGGAAGGCAAGGCCCAGCGCGGCGATAACGCCCTTGAGCTCAAGCGTCACGGGGCCAAAGAACATCTCGGCAAGCGTCGGCTGTACGGTTACGATCACCGTCAGCACCAGTGCCAGCGCGGCAGATGCCCACAGCCACTTGTTCTGCTTCTTCATGCTAAACAGCGACGCACGACGGCTGCGCATATTGAAGCAGTGGAAGATCTCGACCATGTTGAGCGTGATGAACGCCATCATCACGCCTTCCTCGTCGGCATTGCCGGCGATCATATCGGCGATGTGGATGTAGCCCATGTCAAAGTACACGCCCACAAAGAAGCTCGCCAGCACCAGCACGGTGATGATCAAGCCCTGGACCACACAGTCCAGGCCCATATTACCGGCAAAGACGCCGTCCTTGGCGTTGCGCGGCTTGCGCTTCATGATGTCGCCCTCGGCATCCTCCATGCCCAGCGCGAGCGCGGGGAAGCAGTCGGTGACCAGGTTCACCCACAGCAGCTGCACCGGCTGGAAGATGGTAAAGCCGATGAGCGTGGCGATAAACACCGAGAACACCTCGGCAAGGTTAGCCGAAAGCAGGAACTGGATGACCTTGCGGATATTGTCGTAGATGCGACGGCCCTCTTCGCAAGCACCGATGATGGTGGCGAAGTTGTCGTCGGCAAGCACCATGTCGGCAACGTTCTTGGTGACGTCGGTACCGGTGATGCCCATGCCCACGCCGATGTCGGCGCGCTTGATGGACGGGGCGTCGTTGACGCCGTCGCCCGTCATGGCCACGATCTGGTCGCGCGACTTCCAGGCCTCGACGATGCGGGTCTTGTGCTCGGGCTGGACGCGAGCGTACACGCCGTAGTCCTCGATGTGCGCGTCGAGCTCCTCGTCGCTCATGCGATCGAGGTCGGCACCGGTGATGGCATGGCTGCGATCGGTGACGATTCCCAGCTGCTTGGCAATGGCCACGGCGGTGTCGATATGGTCGCCCGTGATCATGACGGTGCGAATACCGGCATCGTGGGCCTCGCGGATGGCGTCGGCGACCTCGGGGCGGACAGGGTCAATCATGCCGGATAGGCCGCAGAAGACCAGGTCGTGCTCGAGCGCAGCGGGGCTGCAGTCGCTCGGGACCTCGGTGTAAGTGCGGCTTGCCAGCGCCAGCACGCGCAGGGCCTCGTCGGCCATGGCCTTGTTGGCGGCCACGAGCTCGGCGCGACGCTCCTCGGTCAGCGGGACGACCTTTTCGGCCTCGTAGATATGGGTGCACAGACCAATCACCACGTCGGGCGCGCCCTTGGTGTACTGCTCGTACTCGCCGTCCAGGGTCTCGACGACCACAGACATCATCTTACGGCCCGAGTCGAACGGGGCCTCGCCCACGCGCGGGTGCTCGGCAGTCAGGCCAGTAAGACCAGCCTTGCCGGCATCGTTGACGAGTGCACACTCGGTCGGCTCGCCCACGGCCTCGCCCAGTTCCTCGTCCCACTGGGCATCGGAGCACAGTGCCATACCGGCCAGGAACTTCTCCTTGGGCGCAGCGAGCTCGTGCTTGACGACGGTCATCTTGTTCTGGGTAAGGGTGCCGGTCTTGTCGGAGCAGATGGTCTGCGTGCAGCCAAGGGTCTCGACGGCAGAAAGCTTGCGGATGATCGCCTGGCGCTTGGCCATCTTGGTCACGCCGAGCGAAAGCACGATGGTCACGACGGCGACCAGGCCCTCGGGGATGGCGGCGACGGCAAGCGAGACGGCGACCATAAAGGTGTCGAGCAGGGCAGTCGGGTCGGTGAGGACGTTGCCCACGCCGTGACGGATGATGTCGACGCCAAAGATGACGACGCAGATGACGATAACCATAATGGTAAGGATGCGGCTGAGCTCGGCGAGCTTCACCTGCAGCGGCGTGAGCTCTTCCTTGGCCTCGGCCAGGGCGCCGGCAATCTTGCCCATCTCGGTATCCATGCCGGTGCCGACTACGACGGCGCGGCCACGGCCGTACACAACGGTGGAACCCATATAGCACATGTTCTTGCGGTCGCCGAGCGGCACGTCATCGGTGCCCGCGGCGAGCTCGATCACGTTGGCATGCTTCTCGACGGGCACGGACTCGCCGGTAAGGGCGGCCTCCTCGATCTTCATCGTGGCGCTCTCGAGGACGCGGCAGTCGGCCGGAACGGAGTCGCCCGCCTCGAGCATGATCACGTCACCGGGCACGAGCTCGGCGCTCGGCAGATGCACGAGCTTGCCGTCGCGCAGCACCTTGGACTGCGCCGCGCTCATCTCCTGCAGGGCCTCGAGGGCCTCCTCGCTCTTGGCTTCCTGGACCACGCCCAGTACCGAGTTGACGATAACGACGAACATGATGATGACGACATCGGCAAAGTCGGGCTCGCCCTTGACCATGCCCGTGAGCGCGCTGATGACGGCGGCAACGATCAGCATGATGACCATGGGGTCGGCCATCTGCTCAAAGAAACGCTTCCACAGCGGCGTCTTCTCGGCTTCCTCGAGCTTGTTAGGGCCTGTCTTGGCGAGGCGCGACGACGCCTCGCCGGTGCTCAGGCCGAGGTTCTCATCGACGCCTTGGTCGCTGAGCACCTCCGCCGCGGCGGACAGGTATTCCTTTTGCATATAGAGTCCCCTCCTGGGATTCGGGCCACTCAGCAGATTGATGCCCGATCATAATTCCCAGGAGAAGGGCAAGGGCTCATCAAGGCTGCCGTGCTGAGCGGCAGTTGATAGTGGAGCTATGGTACCCCAAAGCAACGCGTCTAGCCAAAACAATCCATTTGGAAATATGGTCCATAAGCAACGGTGCAGGCCGTGTGATGCTCAACATTGATAAAACGTTTTTTCTTCGGCGCATCATCAAATTGAAATATCGCCCAGATAGCAGCGGTTAGAACGGTTGGTAAAGTTTTTGCATATACCGTTTTTCCGCAAAAAATGAACTTCTAATTCGGCATACGGTCGATTTTTTGGGGTATTCGGTCGCCATTTCGTTATAATCAACTCAGTTTTATTTCTTATGGTTTATCTATCAGCGCAAGACGATGTCAGATGGAGGTCTGAATGTACAAGCGCACTAAGATTGTATGCACCATGGGTCCCGCCTGCGATAGCGACGAGACCATCCGCGAGATGATCAAGGCGGGCATGAACGTCGCCCGTTTTAACTTCTCGCACGGCTCCTACGACGAGCACCACGGTCGCATCGAGCGCGTCCGTCGTATTTCCAAGGAGCTCGGTATGCCCGTCGGCATCCTGCTCGACACCAAGGGCCCCGAGGTCCGCACCGGCCTTCTGGTCGATGGCAAGAAGGTTGCCGTCAAGACCGGCGACAAGATCGTCGTCACCGCTCAGCCCACGACCGAGGATTTCCACGGCACCGCTGAGCACATCTCCCTCGACTACCTGGCTCTGCCCTCCGAGGTCGAGAAGGGCTCCCTCATCCTGATCGATGACGGCCTGGTTGCCCTCGAGGTCGAGTCCGTCGACGGCCAGGACATGACCTGCGTCGTCAAGAACGACGGCCTGATCGGCGAGCGCAAGGGCGTCAACATGCCCAACGTCAACATCTCGCTGCCCGCTATCACCGAGCGCGATCGTCAGGACATCCTCTTTGGCCTGACCGAGAACATCGACTACATCGCCGCTTCCTTCATCCGTGACGGCGAGTCCGTCCGCGGCATCCGCGAGCTTTGCCGCGAGAACGGTGGCGAGCACGTGACGATCTTCCCGAAGATCGAGTGCGCCCTGGGCGTCGAGAACTTCGACGAGATCCTCGAGGCTTCTGACGGCATCATGGTTGCCCGTGGCGACCTGGGCATCGAGATCAAGCCCGAGCTCGTTCCCCACATCCAGAAGGAGATCATCGCCAAGTGCAACGCGGCCTACAAGCCCGTTATCACCGCTACGCAGATGCTCGACTCCATGCAGCAGAACCCGCGCCCGACGCGCGCCGAGGTTGCCGACGTTGCTAACGCCATCTACGACGGCACCGACGCCGTTATGCTCTCTGGCGAGTCCGCTGCCGGTAAGTACCCGGTCGAGGCCGTTAAGATGCAGGCCAGCATTGCTCTCGAGACCGAAAAGTACCTCCCGGCTCACGCTCCGCTCGAGGTTCCGGCCGATGCCCACGGCACCCGTGTTGTCAACAACGTTGTGGGTATGTCCGCTGTGAACATGGCTACCACCGTTGGCGCCAAGTGCATCACCGTGCCGACGACCACCGGCCGCACCGCTCGCCTGATCTCGCACTTCCGTCCCAACATGCCGATCTGCGCGTTCTCCCGCCACGAGTGGGCCGTCCAGCAGATGATCATGTACTGGGGCGTTATCCCGCACCAGGCCGAGATTACCCAGGGCACCGTCAACGGCACGATCGTCAAGGCGATCGAGACCGCTAAGGAGCTCGGCTACGTCGAGGCCGGAGACCTGACCGTCGCTACCGCTGGCGATCCCCGCATGAGCGTCCAGCTCGAGGACAAGGTCTCCTCGACCAACGTCGCTTACGTCGCTCAGGTGCGCTAAGTCGTACTTGCAAGCACACTTGCATTGCAAAGGGCCCGGAAGGCAAAGCCTTCCGGGCCCTTTTTCTATGCCAATGCCGGCGCACAGCAAAACACGCACTCATTTCTTTACCAAAAGTGCGAAATCCACCCTTCGAGGCCCAATGAATAAAGTCCCAAGCGCTAAAAGTGTTCGCCCGGTGGCAAACCCACACCTTAACCGACGCTGATAAATCGTTTTAGCAAGAGCCAGATCGACCTGGTTTTCGGAAGTGCGGGGAAAAATTGCTTACCTCCGAGTACAAGCCCTTTTATTTCAACAAAACCCCTGATAAAGTTGGCTCAAATACCGCTTGTGGTTTGCCTGTTTGTCTTTTTCCCCGCACTTCCGAAACCGATAGCTTTTCTAGCCCAAACTACGCTCAAACGATCGGATCGCCATGTCATTTCTTGCCTGCGGACCCACGGCTTTTCAGTACTATCGCATCCCGCCCCAGATACTGGGACTCTATCCGGCAATCCTGCCGCCCGACCATGACCATCGCTTGGTACACTACTCAAAACAACCAGTATTTAAAGACTTGCTCGGCACACCAGTTTGGAGATTCGTGGGCGAAAGAAAACAGCGCGCGAACGGAAAGCTATTTCATAGCCGTCTGCTAACCCAAGAGCCGCCTCCTGGGTCGTTTAGGCAGACTGAGCATGGGTTTGATGTCACTTCACCGGAGTTCACGCTGCTCAGCCTTGCCACGCAGGTCTCACGCAGCCAGTTACTCATGGCTTGCTACGAGATGTGCGGCTCCTTTGCAGTGTTTAAGCCCTGCGAGCGAACGCAACAACAACTCGATGAAGCTATTTCGCTTAAGCTCATTCCGCCCAGCTGCGGCTGGGAGCGAGCTAACGACACCAAGGGCAATGACACCAACTTGTGGAAGCGCACGCCGCTTCTTACCGCAGCGGATATCGCCGCGTTCGCCAAGCAGGCCGCAGGCCTGCGCGGCGTTAAGCAGCTCCGCTGGGCCGCCGAACGCATGACAGGACAGACCGCCTCGCCCTTTGAAGTCCAGACGTCAATTCTCATCTCGCTCCCCCGCGATGAGGGCGGTCTGGGCATCGACATCACCAATAACGCGCGCATCCCGCTCAGCGAAGCCGCGCGTTCGCTGTATGACAAAACCTGCTGCTACGCCGATATCCTCATCGAAAGCGCCACCGACAGCATGGGCGTCATCCTTGAATGCCAAGGCCGCTCCGCCCACGACAGCGAAGCCGCGAGCCTCTCCGATGCCGAGCGCGCCACCGCACTCACAAGCATGGGCTACGACGTCATCCAAATTACCTATGACCAGATCAAGGAGAAGAAGAGCTTCAACCACATAGCCGAGCTCATCCATAAAAAGGCTGGGCTTCCCTACACCCCAAAGACTAAACAGGAGCGCACTGCCGAAGATGCCCTGCGGCAAGAGCTACTTGTCGATTGGGTTGAGCTATTCACTGCCGGGCCGGCCAGCTAGCAGCTAGCAATCAGGGGCAGCGCAGACACATCGGGCGATTCGACACGGGCGGCAAAACCCGCCTCGGTTAGCTCGACGACCTCGGTAAACGTTGCATCGAAAAACTCCTCGGTTAGCAAGCGATACGGCGGATGATCGGGCTCGCCGGGGTTTTCGCGTACAATCTCGTGCATAACGCCGATGGTCTTGAGCACATACTCCTTATGGATGGGATACTGACCAAAACGCGTCGCCGCAGTATAGAGGCGATCGGTCGCGCGCGGAATCGAAACAATGCTGAGCGTCTTGCCAAACCAGTCAAAGTCGCCTTGCTTTTTAATGCGGAATTCCTCGCACGGCTTGCCGCCGTGCGCCTCCAGGTACTGGTTCACGCGGGTATTCCACACAGTATCGGCCACAAGGTGAGACCAAACGCCCAGCGTCAGATCGAGCAGCGACTGCGCCACGTCATCGGGCGCGAGCGAAAACTCACAGGCGCCGGGACCGGCAACCGGCTCGGCGTCCTTGTAACGTTGGGGATAATGCACCCGATTGAGTCGCTCGCGTTCCTCGACAATCGAGGTGGTCTCAGCAGGTTCGCCCGCGGGTGCGCCTTTAAGCAGCGGCGCCACATAGGTATCCCAGAACTCATGCTCACGAGGCTTAGGGATAGGCTCGGGCTTTGCAAAGTGCGTAATGCGATACGGAATGGGATCAGCGATGCCAGGGACCATATAGCCCACGAAGATATCCGGAACCACGCAGCCAAACAAAAAGGCATTGCGGTCGCGCACACTATTGGCAAGCGCACCGGTGCGCTCCAGCAAACGCTCCGTCTGAGCGATATGAATGTTCCAGCTTGGCATAGCCACCCCCATAAAAACCTGGATAACTATACCATCACGGCAAAGCCGCGCGGGCGGCTACGCACGCTCTACGCAGCAACTATTCCGCAGCGCCGCTCTCGGTTCCATACGACGACACCGGCGCCTCGACCACATGGTGATATCGATCGATATAGATGGCGCGGGCGCCCAGGCGCCGCGCCAAATCCTGATGATGCGTGCTCATCAAGACCGTCTTGCCGGCAGCAACATAGGCCAGTAGAAAGTTGACCACGATGTCGCACGAGTCCTCGTCAAGTCCGTTGGTAGGCTCGTCGAGCACCAGGATATCGGGATTCATCGACACGACGGCAGCCAGCGCCACGCGCTTCTTTTGCCCGCCCGAAAGCTGATAAGGCGAGGCATCGACCAGATCGGCAACCTGAAACAGCTCCATGGCATCGCGGACGCGGCGCTCGAGCTCGTCTGCCGGCAGCCCCATTTGAGCCGGGCCAAACGCGACTTCCTCGCCGACCGTGGCACAAAAGAGCTGCGCATCGGCGTTTTGGAACACAAAGCCCACGCGCTGATGGAACCGCTGGGCCGTCGCGGAATCCTTGAGATATGCGGCATCGACCGCATACCCGTCGAACAGGTACGCACCCGCGTCCGCAAGCTCAAGGCCGTTGATAAGACGCATGATCGTCGTCTTGCCGCAGCCGTTAGGACCAAGCAGAGCAACGAGCTCCCCACGGTTCACCTGCAATGAAACGCCGTCGACCACCGTATGACCCGCATAGGAAAACACCACGTCGCGAAACTCGATGAGCGGCGTGACCTCGGCGCCGGCAACACCGCTCACACCCATCGCGTTATTCGTATCGTTTGCCAAAACGTCGCCCTTCCCTACTCACATCGACGGTTCGACCGTCCGCGCTACAACATCGCGCACAACACGGCGAGCAACGTCACAACGGCCGCGTAAGCCGCATCGCGCCAGCCAAAGCCGCTCCGTGCAGGCGCCGGATACACGCCGGCGAAGCCGCGGCACAGCATGGCCTCGTCCATCGCGCGGCTGCATTCCATCGCCTTGATAAACGTCATGCCCATGATACCCGCCAGCGAGTCGGTGCGCGAAAAACCCGCAGGCGCGGAACCGACGCTGCGCAGCATGACTGATTCGCACAGATCGTGCGCCGTGCGTCCCAGCACCTCGATATGCTTGAGTGCCATATCAAACGTAAAGATAACCTCATCGGGCAGGTGCAGCATTTTGAGCGCCGCCGACATGCGGCTCCAGGTGAGCGTCCACGAAACACCCAGCACCAGCGACACATTAATAAACGTCTTGAGCGCGATCTTGAGCATGGCGCCCGTGGCAGACGCGCCCAGCAGCAGGGCAGGCAGTGCCAGAACCACCGCGAGCCCCGCAGCGCCAAGCGCCGGCACAAAGGTTGCCCGCAGCCCGCGTACGGGGCGTACGGCAACGAGCACCAACACGATAGCCGCCATCAACATGAGGTACAGCGGGCTTTGCGTCAGACACACGCACAGGACGCAAACGAACATCCCCACCAGACGCACCGGAGCCGAAACGCAAGAAAGGGCGCGGTCGACCATCGACCCGCCCTCGTGCGCACCTCCACCCAGGCGAACCCGCTCAAGCAGGCTCGCCAGGTGCAGGACATTCTTTTGCATCACACGATGCCGAGCCCCCGCGGGCTCGTATCGCTCCTCGGCCGCAAGCCAGCTAGGCAGCTCGACCATTTGCATGCGCTCAGCTTTCCTTAACCGTCAGCGAGATCAGGCGGAATGCGATGGTGAGCACCGCCACGCCAATCACACCGGAAAGGATATACATGGCAGCCTGGCCGGCAAAGCCAAGGCCCTGTTCCTCGGAATAGGCCTGCAGGTAATCACCCGTGGGCAGCGCGTCGGCAAAGGTCGGAGTATCGAGGCCGACCGAAGCCTGCAGGCTGTCGTCGCCAGCCTCCTGAACGGCAGTCGCGGCGCCCTCGGCGTCCCACTCGCCCCAGGCGTCTCCGGTGGCCAGCAGGCCCAGCGGCGTGGCCACCACGAGCACGGCGACCAGAATGAGCGTGGGAATCAGGGAAGTCTTCTTGGCGGTACCATCGGCGGCAAGCTGGCCATCGACGGCCTCGGGCCCGACGATAATGCTCGGCGCCGTCTTCTTAATGAAACCGTAGATCGCAGCCGTCGCCACGCCCTCGACCACGCCGGCAACCAGCATATGCGGGATCAACATGGCCGGAATAGCCACAGACAACGGGAAGGGGCAATACAGCGGCGCGCCCGAAGCGTTGGTAAAGAGCATCGGCTGAATACCGAACTCAATCGCCGCGCACAGGGCCGCCAGGCACAGGCCGACCCAGCCGCTTACGATGGCCGAAACCGAGGTGCCCCAGCTCTTGTCGTGCAGACGGCTGTTGAGCGCACGGAACACGATAGCAGCGACAAACGGCAGCACAAAGGCCATGTTAAAGCAGTTGGCGCCAAACGACAGAACGCCGCCGTCGCCAAACAGCAGCGCCTGCAGCGCCAGCGCAACCGAGACAGCGATAGCCGCGGCCTCGGGGCCCAGCAGCAGTGCGATGAGCGCGCCACCAACGGCGTGACCAGTGGTACCGCCGGGCAGCGGCACGTTGAACATCATGAGCAAGAAGGAGAATGCGGCGCAGATGCCCAGGAACGCCATATGCTCGCGATCGAGCGTGGCGCGCACCTTTTTGATGCAGTGAACCCATACGGGCACCATCGCCACCGCCATGACGGCATCGGTCTGCGGGGACAGGTAGTTGTCTGGAATGTGCATATACGCCTCCCGGTTATCGGCGCACGGAATTGCAACGCCGCTTAAATCACCTTGCCAGTGTTACGTATTGTCAGATTCGTAACACGCCGCGGGCTATCATAGCAAAACGGCGCGCTGCCGACAAAGCAGCGCGCCGTTATGTAATGCGCGTGTCATATATGCAGACTCAACGGTGCCTTATACCGAGCATAGCGGTCACGTAGGACTCGGCGGCAGCCACCGCTGACCCATACCCCAGCGTAGAACCTAGCCGCGGACCTCGCCGTTTACGCCCTTGCACACCTTGGTGACGATCTTCTGGTGCGCCTTCTCGACCTCTTCGCTGGTGAGCGTGTGGTCGTCGGAGCGATACGTAAGCGCAAAGGCCATGGACTTTTTGCCCGCTCCGATGCGGATGGGATCGCGGTAGACGTCGAACAGGCGCACGCCCTCGAGCAGCTTGCCGCCGGCACTGGTAATACGGCGCTCAAGATCCTCGCAGGTCACAGTGTTGTCGACTACGATAGCAAGGTCGTGCTCAACGGCAGGGTACTGCGAGAACTCGCGGTAGTTCTCCTGATTGCGGGCGCCCTTGATCAGCTTGTCCAGGTCGAGCTCAAAGGCAACGACGACCTCATCGATGCCCATCGCCTCGCGCGCCTCGGGGTGGATCTCGCCGACCCAGCCCAGCACGGTACCGCCGGACAGAACCTCGGCCGCACGACCCGGCTGCAAGAAAGCGTAGCCCTCGCCCTCGACGGGACGGAAGCGAACCTTCTCGATGCGCAGCTGGGCGAGCAGCTCCTCGACAATGCCCTTGCCAAAGAAGAAGCGCAGCTTGCGGTACTTCATGGTCCAAGACTGCTCGCTCCACTGGCCCGAGAGCACGCCCGCCACGGACTTAGTCTCCTTGGGCAGGCTGGCGTTCTCGCGGCCATGGAACAGGCTGCCGACCTCGTACAGGTGCACGTTGGGCGTGCCGTGGGCCTCGTTATAGGCAACGGACTGCAGCAGGCCCGGCAGCAGCGAACGACGCATCTCGGTCTGCTCGGCTACCAGCGGGTTCATGAGCACGACGGGGCAGCCGCGGCCCTCGGTGGACATACCGATCTTCTCCAGGTCGCCCGGGGCGGCAAAGCCAAAGGTCGTGGTCTCGTTGAGGCCACAGGCGCGCAGGATCTCGCCGACCTTGCGGGTGAGCTTCTGCTCGCGGGTCAAGCCGCCGATATGGTTCTTGGCAGCCGGGATGGTCGCCGTCACACGGCCCATGCCCCACAGGCGCAGGACCTCCTCGATCAGATCGATCTCGCGCGGCAGGTCGGGGCGGAAACTCGGCGGAGTGACCATAAAGTCCTCGCCGTCGCGCTCGACGGTGCAGCCCAGGCGGGTGAGCGAGCGCTCGATAAAGTCGGGCTCGATGTCGGCGCCGCAGATGGCATGCACGCGGGCCAGACGCAGCTTAATGCTGTCGATGGTTTTGGGCGCGGGGAAAACGTCGACGTAGCCGGGAGCGACCTCGCCGCCGGCGATCTCCTCGATGAGCGCGCACGTGACGTTGGCGACATCCACGCAACCGGTCTCATCGACCTGGCGTTCAAAGCGAATGGAGGCGTCGGAGATCAGCGACAGGTCGCGGCTGGTGTGCGAGGTGCGACCGGCGTTGAAGCAGGCACTCTCGACCATCACATCGACGGTGTCGTCCTCGATCTCGGAATCCATGCCGCCCATAACGCCGGCCAGCGCCACGGGACGCTCGCCGTCGGTGATGAGGCCCATGCCGGCGTCGAGCGTGCGCTCCTCGCCGTCGAGGGTCGTAAACTTCTCGTCCTGCTGGGCGGCGCGAACCACCACGCGACGATGGCCATCGCGCTCGGCAAAGGTGTCCAGGTCAAAGGCGTGCAGCGGCTGACCGGTGAGCATCATCACATAGTTGGTGATGTCGACGATGTTGTTGTGCGGGCGCACGCCCAGGGCGTTGAGGCGCTTGACCATCCAGCCGGGCGAGGGGCCGACCTTCACGTTGCGCACGATGCGGGCGACGTAGCGGTCGCACAGGCCCTCGTCGGCAATCTCGACCGAAAGCTCGTCGTCGGTCGCGCGGCCGGTCTCGGCCTTGATGGCGGGCAGCTCAACGTGGAAATCGCGGTCGAAGATGGCGCCGGTCTCGCGGGCCATGCCGATCATGGACAGACAATCGGGACGGTTGGGCGTGATCTCGCAGTCGAGCACGGTATCACTCGAGCCCACGTACTCGGCAAACGGCATGCCGCAGGGCGTATCCTCGGGCAGGATCATGATGCCGGAGTGGTCGCCGCCCAGGCCGAGCTCGCGCGCGGAGCAGTTCATGCCCATGGACACGACGCCGCGAAGCTTGCTCTTCTTGATCTTGACGTCGCCGGGCAGGACAGCGCCAATCATGGCCGTGACGATGTGGTCGCCGGCCTCGAAGTTCTGCGCGCCGCAGACGATCTGCAGCGGAGCGGGGTTGCCATCGGCGTCGAGGTTCTTGTCGCCCACGTCGACCGAGCACACATACATGTGGTCGCTATCGGGGTGCGGGGTCTTGGTGAGCACCTTGGCGGTCACCACGTGGTCGAAGGACTCGCCCACGGTGTCGATCGCCTCGACCTCGGTACCGGTACGGATATATTCGTCCGAAAGGGTCTTGGGATCCTCCGGAATATCGATCATGGTCTTGAGCCAGTCGTAAGAAACGCGCATCTAACTGGTCTCCTTTCATAAATGCGGCTTTGAGCCGGAAACTGCAACTAAGAAGAAAGCGTTCTAGAACTGGTTCAAGAACCTCATGTCACCAGTCATCAACGTGCGCAGGTCGGGCAGGTCGTAGCGCAGTGCCGCGACGCGCTCGGCGCCAATACCAAAGGCGAAGCCGGTGTACTTCTCGGGGTCGATGCCGCAGTTGATCAGGACGTTGGGGTCGACCATACCGCAGCCCAGGATCTCGATCCAGCCGCTGTGCTTGCAGAAGTTGCAGCCCTTGCCGCCGCACACGTGGCAGCTCACGTCCACCTCGCAGCTGGGCTCGGTGAAGGGGAAGAAGTGCGGGCGGTAACGCGTCTTGCGATCCTCGCCAAACATGCACTTAACAAAGTAGTCGAGCGTGCCCTTAAGATCGCCAAAGGTGATGCCCTCGTCGACGACCAGGCCCTCAATCTGGTTGAACTGCGGCAGGTGGCAGGCGTCGGCCGTGTCGGGACGGTAGACGGTGCCCGGGCAGATCATGTAGATGGGCGGCTTCTGCGACTCCATGGTGTGGATCTGCACGCCCGAGGTCTGGGTGCGCAGCAGCACGTCGGACTCACCGTGAGCGTGAGCCTCGGGATGCGCGACGCTGCCGGGGTTGTTGTCGACCACATAGAACGTGTCGCGAGCCGAGCGGCTCGGGTGATCCATGGGCGCGTTGAGCGCGGTGAAGTTGTAGTAGGAAGTATCGACCATGGGGCCGGACTCGACGGTGTAGCCGATGCCGCAGAAGATGTCCTCGGCCTCCTCGATGATCTGCTTGATCAGGTGCTGGTGACCGATCTGCGGACGGATGCCCGGCAGCGTGATGTCGACGGCCTCGTGCTCGAGTGCGTGCTTGAGGGCGGCGGCCTTCATCTCGGTGGTGCGCTCGTCGAGCATGCCCTCGATCAGCTGGCGCATCTCGTTGGCGCGTTTGCCCATCATGGGACGATCCTCGGGAGCGAGCTTGCCCATCATGCGCATCAGGCCGGTGATACGGCCCTTGCGGCCGAGCAGCTCAACGCGCGCGGCCTCGAGCTTGGCGGCGTCGTCAGCGCTAGTGACGAGCTCCTTGGCCTCTTCCTCGAGTTTGACCAGATCATCAATCAGACTCATGTCTTCCCTTTCGTCTCTCGCGCATCTCGCTTGCCGGGGCGGCTAGCACCCGATAGCTGCGGATGTGCGGCCCGGTTCGGTAACAAAAAACCGTCCTCGGGCATGTACATTGCCCAAGGACGGTTGAATTCCGCGGTACCACCTTGTTTGACCCGGCGGATGTCTGGCCCGCCGTGCCCACTCTGCGCCCCTTGTCGCGAGGCTCACGGCTTCCCTACTGGGACTTTGCTGCCACTGGCCGCGTGCCCGTTGAGGTCGCTGCTCGGGAGTGAACGCTTGGCCCTTGCCACCGCAGGAAGGCTTGCAGCCCATGACCTTCCCTCTCTTGCCGGCGACGCGGCGGGCAAAACCCTCTCCGTCAACGCATTGGGCTATAGGATAACACATTTCGCGAGCGCATCGCCGCGTTCCGTTTTGTTCGCGCTGGGTACAAGGCAGGTAGCTGTGCAAACTGGCCGCGCACCCGCCTGCGGCGCTCGGCCTGCGAGATTAAGGATACGGTATGGGAAAGAAACTCGATAAGAAGGCCAAGGCCGCCGTGGCAAAAGCCGCCAAGGGCGTCAAGGCCGCTAAAGTCGACAAGGCCGTCAAAAAGTTCCGCAAACTCGAGGGCAAGCTGTGGACTCGCGAGTACCTGCTCAAGATTGCCGAGTTCGATGGGGCGACGATTGCTCCTGCCAACGGCGCTGCCGCCCGTGCCGACGCCATGGGCACGCTTGCCGGCGAGCATCACAAGCTGCTGACCAGCGAGAAGTCCGTTGAGCTCGTACGCTCGTTAGCGCGCGAGACGGTTGCAGGCGGACACGTAGACGACCCGCAGCTGCTCGACGAGATTCGCGTGCTCGGCCGCGACCAGCGCGAGGCAAGCGTTATTCCTACCGAGGAGGCCGAGGCCTGGACCAGGCTCACCTGCGAGGCCGACGCCGTGTGGCATAAGGCCAAGACGGCCAACGACTGGGCGAGCTTTGAGCCCTATGTGGATAGAATCGTCGCCCAACTTAAGCATCAGGCCGAACTCATGGACCCCAAGCGCGACCCATACGACGTTTGGCTCGACCAGTACGAGCGCGGCCTTTCTGCCGAGAGCTTCGACGCGTTTTGCGAGGAGGTCAAGGCCACGGTCGTGCCGCTCGTGCACGCCATCGGCGAGCGCGGCCAGCAGCCCGCTGCCGACTTTTTGCACGCCCGCGTGCCCGAGGCCGCCCAGCGCGCCATGAGCTTCGACCTGATGAAGCTCGTCGGCCTGAACCTGGACGACACCACGCTTGCCTTTACCGAGCACCCGTTTAGCGAGGGCTTTGCCGTGGGTGACGCGCGCATCGCGACACACATCTACGAGGACGATTGCATCTCCAACGTCTACAGCATCATCCACGAGGCGGGGCACACCATGTACGAGCTGGGCGTCAATCCCGCCTATGCGCGCACCTGCCTGGAGGGCGGCACCTCCATGGGCATCCACGAGAGCCAGAGCCGCTTCTTTGAGAACACCGTGGGCCGCAGCCGTGCCTTTATGGGACCGCTGCTCGAGGTGCTGCGCCGCCACGCACCCGAGGTCTACGGCGACGTCGACGAGGACACGCTCTACCACGCCGTGAACATCGCGCAGCCTTCGCTGATCCGCACCGAGGCCGACGAGCTCACCTATCCGCTGCACGTTATGGTGCGCTACGAGATCGAGCGCATGCTGTTTACCGGCGAGGCCACGGCCAAGGACATCCCCGCGCTTTGGAATCGCTTTATGGATGAGTACCTGGGCATTCCCGTTCCCGACGACACGCACGGCTGCCTACAGGATACGCACTGGAGCGGCGGCTCGTTTGGCTACTTCCCCACGTATGCGCTGGGCAGTGCCTACGATGCCATGTTTGTGCCGGCCATGTGCCGCGACGGTGTCGACCTTACCGGCGCCTGCGCGAGCGGCGACCTGACACCTGTCCGCGCCTGGCTGGGCGAGCACATTTGGCAGTGGGGCCGCGCCAAGGACGCGCCGGAGCTCATCAAGGGCGCGTGCGGCATGGCGTTCGATGCCCGCTACTACTGCAGCTACCTGCAGGACAAGTTCACCACGCTCTACGAACTGTAAGGCATAACCGACACGCCAACGCAAAGGGGACGCCGCGGAACCAATCCGCAGCGTCCCCTTTTTTCACCCAATAACTAGGTACCCAATGACTAGTTCGTTGACGCTAATGTCTTGGCAACGTCAGCGAAAACGGCCCCAAGCGAGCAAGGTGACGTGAAATGAAAGGGCGCTGACCTTCTGGTCGCGCCCTTGAAATTGAACGTCAGATTGCCACTTGGGGCCGTTTGCAGCGTCGAGCAGCTACGCGGTTTGGTAAAACCGCGTAGCTATAAAGCCTCGAGCGCGTTGGCGATGCGCTTCATGGCGGCATCGGCGGATGCTTGGTCGGGCGCCTCGGCCAGCACGCGGATAACCGACTCGGTTCCGCTCTTGCGCACGAGCACGCGGCCCTCGCCTGCCAGCGCAGCCTCGGCCTCGGCGATGGCGTTCTGCACGCCCATATTCTCGAGCGCGGCGTCCTTGTCCGCCACGTGCACGGCCACCTGCGCCTGTGGCAGCAGCTTGCACGGAGCCGTGAGCTGCGAGAGCGTCTCGCGCTCGGCACGAATCACTTCCATCACGCGCAGCGAGGTCATAATGCCGTCGCCCGTGCGCTCGATATCGCCAAAGATCGTATGGCCCGTCTGCTCGCCGCCCAGGCAGCTATTAGAAGCGGGGATGAGAAGTAATTTTTACTTCTGCTTCACA
>UQZH01000041.1 GCA_900545445.1 uncultured Collinsella sp.
GTTTTTGCCATTCGGGCGCAATGCCTTACAGCAGCGTGTACAGCACAAGCCCCGCCGCGCTGTTCGTGCTGCGGCGCTGGAAAAAGGACCCCATCCTTGTGATGGCGGGCGCGGGCGCGGCGGGCTTGTCGAGTGCGTCGACGGCCAGCGTCTCCTCGGCGATCCAGTCGCGATAGGGCTTTTCCTTGGCGTAACGGGCGCGCAGCTCGTCGTTGTAGATGACGCGGCCGCGGGCAAAATCGACCTCGAGCATCTGGCCCGGTCCCAGGCAGCCGCTCGTCAGGATGTTCTCGGGGCTCACCTCGATGGTGCCCACCTCGCTCGCCAGCATAAAGCGGCCGTCGCGCGTCACGTAGTAGCGGGCGGGGCGCAGGCCGTTGCGGTCGAGGGCGGCACCCAGTGTGCGACCGTCGGTAAAGGCGATGGCGGCCGGGCCGTCCCAGGGCTCCATGAGCATGGACTGGTAGGCGTCGTAGGCGCGGCGCTCCTCACTCAGGCTATCGTTGTGGTCCCACGGCTCGGGCAGCAACATGGACGCGGCACGCGTGAGCGGACGACCGTTCATGACCAGGAACTCAAGCACATTGTCCAGAATCGCGGAGTCGGAACCCTCGCGGTTGATGATGGGCATCACGCGCTCAAGATCGTGCTGCAGCACGGGGCTGTACAGGTTGGGTTCGCGGGCGCGGATCCAGTTGACGTTGCCCTTGAGGGTGTTGATCTCGCCGTTGTGGATGATAAAACGGTTGGGGTGCGCGCGTTCCCAGCTGGGCGTAGTGTTGGTGGAGTAGCGCGAGTGGACGAGCGCCACGGCCGTCTTGACGGCGGCGTCGTTGAGATCGATGAAGAAGCGGCGCATCTGCGTGGCGACCAGCATGCCCTTGTACACGATGGTGCGCGAGCTCATGGAGCACACATAGAAGATCTTGTCGCGCAGGGCAAACTCGGCGTCGGCCTTCTTTTCGATGGTGCGGCGGCACACGTACAGGCGGCGCTCGAAGGCGTCGCCGGCGGGCGTGTCGTCCGGACGGCCCAGGAAAGCCTGCAAGATGGTGGGCATGCAGGCGCGGGCTGTCTCGCCCAGGTCGTGCGGGTCGACCGGCACCTCGCGCCAAAAGAGCAGCGGCACGCCGGCCTCGGCGCAGCCCTCCTCAAACACGCGACGGGCATCCTCTACGCCCTTGTCGTCCTGCGGGAAGAACAGCATGGCCACGCCATAGTCGCCCTCTGCCGGCAGAATCTGGCCGCACTTTTGAGCCTCTTTACGGAAAAAGTGATGCGGAACCTGGAACAGGATGCCAGCGCCGTCGCCGGTGTTCTTCTCGAGTCCCGTGCCGCCGCGGTGCTCCAAGTTGACCAGAATGGACAGCGCATCGTCCAGAATCTGGTGATGGCGCTCACCGTTGATATCGGCAAGCGCGCCGATGCCGCATGCATCGTGGTCGAATTCGGGGCGATAAAGGCCCTGCTGCTGAGCGGAATCTGCCTGCATCGCGATCCTCCCCTAAATATTAGACAGTCAGTTGAATAGGCATACTAGGAGCATCGCCGGCCCGTTGTGTTTCCCGCCCGTTTCGAAACAATCGCGTAACGCACACCCTACGAGTGGACACCGCCGACCTCAAGGACGGCAACAAGGGCCCCAAGTTCGACCTGTAAGCTCACCGCTTCAAACATCTCAATCTGTAACAGTAAGACCCAATTTCCATCCCTAGTTGTTACAGATCAAGACATTTCGGTAATCCCCTTTCACCATCCTATTCAAATACAACAATTTTGTTAGTCCTGGTTAACTTTTGAGCCTAAAATGGGTATCCTTTGCGGCGTCAAACATACGGCACGCAGGAGCGCACCATGCTCAACCATCTCAAACAACACTTTGGCTCCCGGCGCACCGGCGGTCACGGAGGTCTAGACATTGCACGGCATATCGGCCCCGGGTTGCTCGTGACCGTCGGCTTTATCGACCCGGGCAATTGGGCCTCCAATATGGCCGCCGGCTCGCAGTTTGGCTACGCGCTGCTGTGGATCGTCACGCTGTCCACGATCATGCTCATCGTGCTGCAGCACAACGCGGCGCACTTGGGCATCGCCACGGGCATGTGTCTCGCCGAGGCCACGACGCGCCACCTGCCCCGCCTCGTCGGGCGCGCGATACTCGGCAGCGCGTATCTAGCCACGGTCGCCACCGCCATGGCCGAAGTCCTGGGCGGTGCAATCGCGCTTCAAATGCTCTTTGGCCTGCCCGTACGCGCCGGCTGCATCATCGTCGCGGCGGCATCGATTGCCATGCTCATGACAAGCTCCTACAAACGCGCCGAGCGATGGATCATCGCCTTCGTGGGCGTGGTAGGACTTTCGTTTTTGGCCGAGCTTGCACTAGTCAACGTCGACTGGCCGCAAGCCGCCACAAGCTGGATCACACCCCGTATGCCCACCGGCTCGGCCGCGATTATCGTAAGTGTCCTAGGCGCGGTCGTTATGCCCCACAACCTCTTCCTGCACTCCGAGGTCATCCAATCCATGCACTTCGAAGGCCAAGGCGAGCAGGTTATCGAAGAACGTCTGCGCTACGAGCTCTTCGACACGCTCTTTTCGATGGGTGTGGGCTGGGCAATCAACTCGGCCATGGTCATCCTGGCCGCAACGACCTTCTTTGCGCACGGCATTGTCGTAGACGACCTCGCCGTCGCAGCGGCCACGCTCTCCCCCATTCTGGGTCCGGCAAGCTCGACCATCTTTGCAGTGGCACTGCTGTTCGCGGGCCTATCGAGCAGTGTGACGGCGGGCATGGCAGCGGGCACCATCACCGCGGGCATGTTCGATGAGGAATACGACATCCACGACCGACATTCCTCAATCGGGGTGGCGACCTGTTTCGTCGGCGCAGTGGCGGCGTGCCTGGTCGTCCCGAATCCTTTTGAGGGTCTCATTTGGAGTCAGGCACTGCTGTCGCTTCAGCTGCCGATTACGGTCTTTGTGCTCATACGACTCACCAGTTCGCCCCGCGTCATGGGCAAATACGCCAACTCGCGCCCGCTTAACGCGTTGCTCGTAGGGATCGGTACCATCGTGACGGCTCTCGATATCGTGTTGTTGACAGGGATGTAATGGGGCGGGGCACCTGCCCAGGCAAACGTCTCAATCTGTAACAGGAAGACCCGTTTTGAGCCGTTAGATGTTACAGATTAAGACAAAAGGTCGGCCGGACTCACGACAGTCATGATCGGCCAACAGCAGCCGTAATCCCTTGGGGACGGAGGAAAAGGGTCCCGGCCGGAATATCCGACCGAGACCCTTGGACAGAGCTATGTGTTGCTGCAAGTCGTGTGTCTACGAGCTACTCCTCGACGAGCTCAAACTCATCGGGGCCGACGCCACAGACCGGGCACACGTAGTCCTCGGGCAGCTCGGGCGTGTCGACCTCAACCTCATAACCGCAAACGGTGCACACGAACTTGTACGTCTTCTTTTCCTCAGCCATGATGTTCTCCTCTCGAACGTGACTGCTGGTGTACTTGCTTATTAGTATATATTCTCAATAATATAATGCAAGTAGTTTTACAGCATTTCTACCCTTGGTACGAAGAGGCCTTGGGCGGCGTCTTGCCCTTCAGCACCTTGTGGTAGTAGTCATAGGTCAACGGAGTCTCGCCACTCAGACGCTCGGCATCTTCGACCTCGCCAATAAAAAGCAGGTGTGTGCCCACGTCAACAGTGTCAATTAAACGGCAGCTAAACAAGGCCGCCGCATGCTCGGGAACATAGGGCATGCCCAGAGCCGTCTCGCGGGTCTCGTATTTGGCAAACTTGTCATAATCGCTGCTGGTGCGAAACCCAAAGTTGCCAATGTAGAGCATATCGGCCGTCTGATCGATCACGGTCAGCGCAAAGGCCTTGGCAGACGAGATAACGCCAGACGTGACATTTTCCTTATTCACGGCAACCGAGATGCGCGGCGGCGCGGACGTCACCTGCACCGCCGTGTTGATGACGCAGCCGGCACGCATCCCGTCGGCCGCGGCACTCACCACATACAGACCGCTCGGCATCGTAAAGAACGCAGTTTTGTCCATATCGATCACTCCTTTAACCCGGCATTGATCCTCATGGATGTATGTACCCACAAAAAAGGCGGCGCCCATAACGGACGCCGCCCCATACACATATGTGCCAAGATTGCAGGTCAGCCAAGTCCCTCCACCAAGTTGCGGTGAAATAGTTCCTGCTTGTCGGGTATTTGGCCTCAAGCAGGAACTATTCCACCGCAACTTATGAAGGGTGGTCAGCGGTTGCGTTCCTTGAGCGCGCGATCGATTTCGCGCTGAACGTCGCGCTTGGCCATATCCTCGCGCTTGTCGTAGAGCTTTTTGCCGCGACCCAGGCCCAGCAGCAGCTTTACACGACCATCGGTATTAAAGTAGAGCTCCAAAGGCACCAGCGCATAGCCGCGGTTGCGCAGTTTGCCGTCAAGAAAATCAATCTCCTTGCGATGCAGCAGCAGACGGCGACGGCGATCGGGGTCACGGTTCCACACGCCACCGTGGCTGTAAGGGTGAATGTGCAGGCCCACCAGCCAGCACTCGCCGCCGCGAATCAGCGCAAAGGTGTCGGTGATCTGACAGGCGCGCTCGCGAATCGACTTGACCTCGGTACCGCTCAGTTCAATGCCGCATTCGAACGTCTCGTCGATAAAGTACTCGTGATGCGCCGAGCGATTCTTGGAGATGAGCTTGCGCTCGCGCTTACTGGGCATCGCCGACCTCCTTGATGCCGTCGGCTCCCTTGTCGTCGCCTGCGCGCTTTGCCTTGCGCTCGGCATTGAGCTCGGCATCGCTCTCGCGCACCAGCTTAATGATCGCCGCACATGCCTCCTCGCCCACCAGGTCGCGGGCACGGACCGTCAGGCGCGTCGCCTCCTGCTTGTCGCCGTCGCTTGCAGCATCGGTCGCACACATGATCAGGCAGATGGCAATCTCGGCCGAAGGCGAGGTCGGCACGCCTTGCAGGCTCAGCTCGCCCATCACGTGCTCGTCGCTCTCCTCGGCGGCATCCGGATAGGCAGTATGGATCTTGTTGAGCAGGCGCGTCGTATGCGCGTCGCCAGGGGCCAAGCGCAGCGCCAGACGCGCGCAACCCACAGCCGCCGAGACGTTCTCGGTCTCGGGCTCAAGGAAATACTGGCCGAGGTTGGCATAAGCGCGGGCGGCGCACTTGCCGTCGCTCGCACGCTCCAGCACCGAGAACGAGAGCGATGCCCATTCCTGTTTGTCCTCGAGTGCGCGGAACAGCTCGGCCAAGTCCAAGCGATAGTTGCAGTTCATGGGGTCCCAACGCACAGCCTGCATCAGGGCATTACGAGCGCTCACATAATCCTGCTGGCGAATGTAGGCAAACGCCATGTCAGAGTACAGGCGGTCAAACGGCACCTCGACCTGCACGAGCTCGCGCGGATCCTTCTCCACGCGGCGATAGGCCAAGCGCTCAAACTTGCTATCGAAGCTAAAGTATTGGCGCTTCTCCTCCGTCTTGCACTCAGCGTCGATATACTCCTCGGCGAGCTCCACCAGACGCTCCAACAGCGGCGTCGCCGTGGCCAGGTCGCCCTGCGCCAGATAGTTCTCGGCATACGTGATGTCTTGCAAGCTGATGGGCAGATCCATGGCTACTCCTCGATCTGAGCGAAACACGGCAGACGCCGCATATACGGTCAATACACAAAACCCGGGTCTCTTGCGAGGCCCGGGCGTTCATTTTGTGGTAGCCCGTACCAGATTCGAACTGGTGATCTCCGCCTTGAGAGGGCGGCGTCCTAAACCGCTAGACGAACGGGCCATATGTAGCAAATGCAATGGCTGGGATGGAGGGAGTCGAACCCCCATTGACGGAACCAGAATCCGCTGTCCTGCCATTAGACGACATCCCAATGACTGCATCGCTGCGCTCGGCTGTGCCTTTGCGCAAGAAAGAAATATACGGGAAGTTCTACGGTGACGCAAGCCCCATTTTTAACTTTTTTGAAAATCGGCCAATTTGCTCCAACCCATGAAGGACCTGTGAAGCCAGACCGCATGCAAGGGGCAAAATACCGTAAGCGCACCGTAATTACCGTTGGCAGATTGCTGCATTCTGGTCGCCGTCAATAGTGACACAATCAGGATGCCAATTATCGCGCGGACATCGAGGCGACATGGATGATGAGCTTGATTACCTATGGGAGACCCTGGGCCTCGAGATATCCGCCAGACCTTGGCCCGACCGGGACAAAATCCACCCCACGCTCCGTCCCGCCATCACGGTGATGCAAGCGGAATACCGTCACGCCTCGTTTTTAATTATGCGGACGTCATGGCACGCGGCGCTCCCCGACCTCAAGCGCATCCAGGCGAGCCTCGTCAAGTTATCCGGCATGCCGACCGTCATATCCGAGACGCATCTGGGGCGACGACAGCGCGAACGCCTGCAGCAACAGCGGATTCCGTTCATCTGCCCCGGCATTCAGGCATATCTGCCCTTTATGGACGAAGAGTACTGGAGCGGCAAGCCCAACAAGCAAGTAAAGATCTACGACCCGCATAAGTGGGCACAGTTCGAGGACTGACCGGAGCGAACCCGCCGACGGAAAGCGCATCCCGGAATCTGCACTCAGAACGGGATGCACTTTCCGCAGTTGCTACAGCAGCGCCTCGGCCCAGGCCGCTTCCCTAAAGCCAGGAATCGCAAAATCATCGCCCACCAGCAGTGGGCGCTTAACCAGCATACCGTCGGTCGCCAGCAGCTCATAGCATTCCTGATCCGTCATCCCCGCGTCCAGGCGCGCCTTCAGGCCAAGCTCTCGATACTTCATGCCCGACGAATTAAAGAAGCGTCGCACCGGCAGCCCCGAATGAGCAATCCAGGTCGCAAGTTCCTCAGCCGAAGGATTATCTGTAACAATATCGCGATCGACGTACTCAACCCCATGCTCGTCCAACCAGGCCTTGGCCTTTTTACACGTCGAGCATTTGGGATATTCAACAAACAGTACGGTCATGAGAATCCTCCAAATATAGATCGGCCAATGCGAGCACGCGACAAACGTGGTGCATTCGCGCAATAGGGCAATTGTAGTCCATGCGCCACACGCTAAACGAACCGCACCCCAAAGCCTCGCTTAACAAACGGCAGCAACTCCATCGCCTCGGGCGCTATATGGCCTACAACGTTCATGCGCTCGTCACCGGGAAGATCGACCCGCGCAATCTCAAGCTCGCCTTCGTAGCGCCCATAGCCGCTATTGCTCACAGCGATCGACCCCGTCTTTCGCGGCAGACCTGCACCGGCATCCGTCGGCACGGAATCTGGCTTAAGCGACGTACGCGACTCCTGAGACCTAAAAATAAGGGCGCTCGAGTCAGGCCGATCGTGATGGACTTGACCCAACAAATAGGAGTATCCGGGGTCGAGCTGGCACGGCATGTCAACATACCCCGCGGAAATCTGGGCAAACTGCGCCCAACCCGCTTCGGAAAGATCGGGGTCGCCGACCAAAACAATGTCGCAATCGGCGCCATGTGCGAGCTCAAGCATGTTGAGGGCAACCTTTGACGCGCGACCGCGTTGCGCCTCAACCGTCGGCAATCCCTCGAATACCGGCCCACGAACGTTGGCATCGCCCGGCACAAAAGCCATGATTTCAAAGCCGAGCGCCGCAAGACGAAGATTCGTCCGAGCAACATCTTCAAGAGCTAAACCGGTATAAGGCTTGGGGTAAAAATTGTGGCAGGCGGCGAAACGAGTCACGTCGGCGCCGGCTTCTCGCCACGATGCGATTTCATCAGGACTCACCGTCGATGCATTGACCACAATGCGAAATACACCGGACAGCTCCGCGACCCGCTGGGCACTAAAGCCGTAATCCAGGCGCAGGTATTCCAGTCCCAGATCGCGCAAATCCTCCATGCGTTCAAGGCCCAGCAAATCGCACGTGCGCGGCCCCACATCGGCAATGAGCGCAATACCGCGAGCGGAAAGCAGCGACAGCACCTGGCGAACCTTATCGGCATATGCCGCTCCCCCATCCTCGGGAATATGCAGCGAGGTAAACGCATAGCGCGCACCCGCCGCGGCACCATGTTCAATCGTCCGCTCGATATCCTGCAGGGGACTGGAAAGATAGACAGAAATACCCGTTCTCACGCTTCGATTCTCCTTTAAAAAAGGCCGGCGGAGCAGTTAGCCCCGCCGGCACAACCATAGCATCAAGAGATCTGCGGCACGTCATGACGCTCGAATGACATAGCGCGCAGCATCAGGCTACTCGCCAAAGAACTCGTTGATCTTCTGCTCGTCGACGCCAAAGAACCACGTCAGGACAAAGCCGGCGGCATAGGCAAGCAGCATAGCGGCAACGTAGCCGAGCTGCTGGCCGGGAACGACGATCAGCAGGCCAAACAGACCGGAAACGCCCTGAGAAACCGTGCCGATGTGAAGCAGCGCCGCGAGCGCGCCGCCAAATCCGGCACCCAGGCAGGCCGTCACAAACGGGCGGACAAGCGGCAGCGTAACGGCATACATCAGAGGCTCGCCCACGCCCAGGATACCAACGGGGATGGACTCGGCGACGTACTTCTTGAGCTTGGCGTTCTTGGTCTTAAAGTACAGCGCCAGACCGGCACCGACCTGACCGCCGCCAGCCATCATAAGGATGGGCAGCAGGTAGTTGATGCCCTTGGTAGCGCCGTCGGGATCGTTGAGCATAGCGTGGATCGGCGTAAGTGCCTGATGCAGGCCAACGGACACCAGCGGCAAGAAGCCTGCCGACAGGATATAGCCGCCCAGAACGCCCAGCTTCTCAAAGATAAAGGTGAGGACGCTAAAGATCGCGGTCGTCAGCCAAGCGCCAACCGGCTGGATGACAAGCATCAAAGCAAAGGCGCCGATGATGAGCACCAGCAGCGGGGACAGGAACGTATCGAGCGCGTTGGGCATGACCTTGCGAATCTGACGCTCCATCCAGGCGAAAAATGCGCCTGCGATGAGAGCTGCGATCATGCCGCCCGCGGCGGGATTGTACTGTGCATTGGTGAGCGGCAGCAGAATAGCGGTGCTGGGATCGGCGGCGCCAGGCGCGAGCAGAGGCATAGCACTGTTAGCGATGCACATCATGCCGGCAATACCGCCCAACGCAGCGGAGCCACCAAACTCGCGCGCCGCGTTATAGCCCACCAAAATGGGCAGATAGGCAAAGAGGGCCCAGCCCATGGAGCGAATGCCCTGATACCACCACTCACCTGCAAGCGCACCGGCCGTCGAGACATTAATGACGTTGCAGATACCGTTGATAAGGCCAGCCGCAATAATGCCGGGAAGCAGGGCAACAAAGACATTGGAAATCTTCTTGAGGAAGGCCTGAACCGGCTTGGACTCGTACTTGGCCTTCTGCGCGGCCTTGTTTGTGGCCGCAGCGTCAACCACGCTCTCGTCAGCAACGCCTTTCGCAAGGCCGGTGAGCTTGGAGAATTCCTCGAGCACCTTATTCACCTTGCCCGGACCCAGCACGATCTGCATCGTGTCGTCCTCGACCAGGCCCATTACGCCATCGAGTGCCTTAATACCCTCCGTGTCGACGTTGCCCGTATCTTTGACGGTCACGCGCAGACGCGTCATGCACGCCGCGTTTGCCAGCACGTTGTCTTTACCGCCCAAAAGGTCCAGCAGCTTTTGAGCCAGCTCTTTGTTCGTCATAACTCCTCCTTGTATTGGGTATCTCTTCTTGATGTCATATCTGCTCACGCCGTGCACCTATTGGGCATCGGCATTGCCCTTCTCATGGCCACTCACCGCAGCACGGACATGGCCGCGCGCCCGCTCAAGAGCCACCGCAGCCTGCTCGGCATCGCAGCCCAGCAGCACCGAGACAATAGCGGTTTTAACGTGGCCGCCGGCATCTGCAAGTGCCCGAACAGCGCGCTCGCGTGTACAGCCGGTTGCTTCCATCACGATGTTCTGGCCGCGCACCACCAGCTTTTCGTTCGTTTGCTGCACATCGACCATCAAGTTTTGGTACACCTTGCCAATCTTGACCATGGCACCGGTCGAAATCATATTGAGAATGAGCTTTTGGACCGTTCCCGCCTTGAGCCTCGTTGAGCCGGTAAGCACCTCGGGGCCGGGCACGGGCTCTATGGCAAGATCTGCGTCCTCCCCGATCCTCGACCCCTGGTTGCAGGCGATAGCAATGGTCCTGCACCCGGTTGCCTTGGCGTACGCGAGGCCGCCCACCACATAGGGGGTACGACCGCTCGCCGCCAAACCAACGACGAGATCCTTGGAGGAGAGCCCATGTTCCCGCAGGTCACTCGCGCCAAGCTCCTCGCTATCCTCGGCACCTTCGACAGCCTTGATAAACGCCCTCTCGCCTCCGGCGATGAGTCCGACAATCAGATCGGGCGATACGCCAAACGTGGGTGGGCACTCCGACGCGTCGAGCACGCCCAAACGACCGCTCGTGCCCGCGCCCATATAAAAGACGCGTCCGCCGCGCTCGAGCGCCTCGGCAGCCCAGTCGATTGCCGTGGCAACCTGGGGCAACACTTTCGTGACCGATTGGACGGCGCGAAGATCCTCATCGTTCATCGTCGTGACGATTTGCAGCGATGTCATCGTGTCGAGGTCCATTGACTTTTGATTTCGCTGTTCTGTCGTGAATTTTGTTAAATCGAGCATTTTGTTCACCTCATCTTTCCTGTTTCTCGATGTAGTTTTGCTTGATGACATGCGTCGCCCGTTCGTAATCGCTCGCAACGTAAGCAGCGTAGAGGGCATCGACAACCATAAGCTGAGCCATACGCGAGGCCATGGCACCGCTGCGGACCAAGGGCTCGCTTGCAGCAACGCCGAGCACGGCATCGGCCATGGTGGCAAGCTTGGACGATCCATCTACTTTGGTCACGGCCACAACGGGACAGTTGTGGCGTTGGGCCTCGGCGGTGCAGTCCAGTACTTCTTGCGTTAAGCCCGAGTAGCTAAAAGCAATGCCGATATCGCCTTCGTGCATGTTCTTGGCGCACAAGAGTTGGTCGTGCCAGTCATCGTACAGATGGCATTCCTTGTCGACACGCATGAGCTTTTGTGCCAGATCGTGTGCAACCAAGCGAGAAGCACCAATACCGAACAGATTGACCATGCGCGCCCGCTTAAGATAGGCTGCACATCGTTCCAAAACGGTGTAATCGAGTGTTCGCGCCGTCGCCTCGATCGTGCGCACGTTGCTTTTCATCACCTTCCCCACGATACGTTCGACGCTGTCATCCACGGAGATGTCCTCGAGGGCAACGTCCTTTCTGTCGCCCAGGAGCGCAAGTTCGGCAATCAGTTCGCGCTGGAACTCCTTGTAGCCCGCAAAACCCAAGCGCTTGCAAAAGCGCAAAATGCTCGAGGGCGAGGAGAACGTGGCATCGGCAAGACCGCGGACGGACAGCCCGACCACCTCATGCGGATGAGCACTCACGTATGCGATGACATTGCGCTCCGCCGGACTTGCGCTGAGCTCACGCTCGCGAAGCCTTAAAAGCAATCCGTTTGCCATCTCAAACACCTCCGTTGAGAAGAATTAAAGACCAACGAACGATTCGTACCGGATATAAACAGCTTTTACGGTACATTGTGCCGCATCATGGCGCACAAAGGGCGGGCATTCTACCACTCGCCCCTCAAATCCGACCGCTCGGAAATACGCGCGACACAAAATGATTCATCAAGGTCGCATTATTCGTAACAGGGTTGTTAACAGCGTCTCGCGTGGGCGCCAATGGGACAGGTTATGCGCTTATCCAAGCACACCGCCGCCGACGAGGCAAACAGCCCAACAAAGAAGAACTCTACGGTATGGGCGACACGACGGATGTTGGTGCCCATCCACATGCAAACGGGGGCAAGCGGGTCGGGGTGGGCGACGGCAGCCGTTGAGCCCGCGTCCCCGGCACCCCTACTCCGTCTCGCGCATCCAGCGATCGAAGGTCCCCACGCACACACCTAAACGCTTTGCCGCCTGACTCCGGGTAATATTGCCCGCCTCATAGATATCGCGCACTCGTTCAAATTGCGGAGGGCACGGCTTGCGGGGTCGACCAAAACGCACGCCGCGCGCC
Organism: uncultured Collinsella sp.; assembly: GCA_900545445.1. Lineage (GTDB taxonomy): Bacteria > Actinomycetota > Coriobacteriia > Coriobacteriales > Coriobacteriaceae > Collinsella. The sequence continues at coordinate 12,132 of UQZH01000041.1, forward strand.
CGCGCCGCCGCGATTCCCTCCGCCTGACGACGGTGGATGTTCTCTCGTTCCACCTGCGCCACATAGCTCAACAACTGTAAAACGATATCGGCGATCAGCGTGCTGGTCACATCCGATCCGCCGCAATCTCTCGCACGCGTATCGAGCAACGGCATGTCCAGCACAACGATGGCCGCACCAATTTCCTTGGTTATACGACGCCATTCCTCGAGTATCTCGCTGTAGTTTCGGCCCAGTCGATCGATGGAAAGCACCACCAACACGTCGCCGGAAGCCAAGGCGTGAAGCAATTCCCGATACTGTGGGCGATCAAAGTCCTTACCGCTCGCACGGTCGGCAAAGACATTCGCCGGCTCCACGCCATAGGCGCTCAGCGCATCCAACTGGCGATTCAAATTTTGATCGCGCGAGCTCACTCGCGCATACCCATATACCGTTGCCACAACATCCCCGCTCTCTCGTAAACCTGCCAAATAGGGACAGGTTTGTTTTGGTAGGTCCTATCTCCCAAAAGCATATGAAGAAGCGGCCGAGCTCATAGCAGGGTAATCAAGAGACACGCAAAGAGGGCGGCCCCGAAAGACCGCCCTCTACGCTCTGCCGATACTCACTCCGTGCCGGTTAATGAATGAGCTTAAAGTCCAAATGTCCGCGAGTAGTGTTGACGCGCGAGACCTCGATAATCACGCGCTGCCCCAACTCAAAACGACGCCCCGTGTCGGCACCCGTCAACGTGAGCGCGTCCTCGTCAAACTCAAACCACTCGTTACCCAAACTCTTAATAGAAACCAACCCCTCAACCTGCGTTAGATCGAGACGCACGAATAGTCCCATGCTGCTGACCCACGAGACCGTTCCGGCATAGCGCTCGCCCAGGCGGTCCTCGTAGTACTGCGCAATCTTGATTTTTTGCGTCGCATGGCTGGCAGCGTCGGCCGCACGCTCGGCATCGCTGCACGCGCGGCAGATTTGCGGCAGGATGCGCGGAAGCGACTCTCTGCCTTTTCCGATCAACCTCGGCGTACGCACCAAGGCGTCTTTTCCACCCAGCTGCTCGTATGCCAGCTGCAGCTTGAGTACGCGATGCACCACCAGATCGGGATAACGGCGAATGGGGCTTGTAAAGTGGCAGTAGCACGGCGCGGCGAGCGCAAAGTGGCCCTCGTTGCGAGGCTTATACAACGCACGCTGCATACTGCGCAAAAGGAGCGTGTTGACGAGTGGCGCGTTAGCCGTGCCGGCAGCGGCGTCAACCGTCGCCTGCAACTCATCAGGACTTCCCAGGGCAATGCCCGCCGCACGGCGATCATCGATGATACCGAGCTGCGCCAGCGCCGCAGCAGCACCGTGCAGACTGTCGGGGCTGGGGTCATCGTGCACGCGATAGCACGCCTCGATATCGCGGTCGGCCAGCCACTCGGCGACGCACTCGTTAGCCAGCAGCATTGCCTCCTCGATAAGCGAGGTTGCGCAGGAGCGCTCGCGTGCCACAATCTGCACGGGCACGCCGTCCTCATCCAGCAGCGCGCGAATCTCGGCCGTATCAAAGTCGACCGAACCGCGTGCGCGACGTATGCGACGCCGAAGCTCCGCGAGTTCGTTTGCGGCGACCAGGAAATCGGCCAGGTCGACGTTATAGCCGCGAGCAGCATCCTCGCACGCAAGCCCGCGCTCAAGCGCTTCCTCGCGCGAGGCTTCGGCCGCAGCGACATCCTCCGCAGCGCCCTCCAACACGGAATACTCAACTGCGCCGGCGCGCACCAGCAGCGCCTCGGCGCCGTCATAGTCCATACGCACACGCGAACGAATCACACTGGGATAGGGGTCGTAATGACGCACACGGCCCTGCGCGTCGAGCTCGATGTCGACGGTAAACGCCAGGCGATCCTCATCGGGGCGTAGGGAACACAGGTCACAGGACAGGCGCTCGGGCAGCATGGGAAGCACGCGATCGGCAAGGTACACCGACGTCGCGCGATGGCGGGCCTCCAGGTCGATATGCCCGTCCCAGGCAACATAGTGCGAAACGTCGGCGATATGCACGCCCAGATTATAGCCGCCCTCGGGCGTGCGCTCGAGCGAGATGGCATCGTCAAAGTCGCGCGCATCAACCGGGTCGATGGTGATGACAAAACGATCGCGCAGGTCACGACGAAGCGGGTCTTTAAGCGCTGCGGTCACATCGAGCGTAAGCGCCTCGGCCTCGGCAAGTGCGGCCTCGGGATAGCTGTCGGTATAGCCATAACGCGCCATCACATACTGAACACCCAAATCGGGCGCGTCATCGCCGCCAATGCGGCGATCGATCGTCACCGTGCCCGATTCCAGACGCGTCGGATACGTTAGGATGCGCGCGACGACGACATCGCCAGGACGCACGCCCAGGCGCTCCGCCGAAGTGTCCTCGGGCAAAATAAAGAAATCGGCTTTGAGACGCGAATCGAGCGGCTCGATCACACCAAGCGGGCCGGCCGTCTGATACGTACCCACCACGCTGATGGCGGCACGCTCGATGACGCCCTCAATCACGGCGCGACGCTCACCATGCGGGCTGTTCTTAATGCTCACGGCAACGGTATCGCCATCCATGATCTCGCGCTTGCCGCGGCCCATGACCTTGTAGTCGCCGTTTTCGGTTATGACATAGGCACTGTGCTCATGGAGCTGCACGCGTCCGGTCAGACTCGGGCGACGCTCGCTGCGCACCGGCCCGCGCTTATTGCGAGCTCCACGCTTATGCTTGTTATTGCGCCCCATGGCGCCTCCTTACTATCGATGGCCGTTTACACCCCAAGAGTCTACCCAAATGATCCCTAGGGGACGGCAGGATTGCGGGCCACATAGATAGACCAGCGCCACGATAATCCGCAATCCTTCCGTCCCCTAGGGATCAAAAAACGGGCCGCCCCCAAAAGAGACGACCCGTTGCAGATGGCATATCCGCAGCGCCTACACGCGCAGATAACGGCGCATGGCGATGGCAGAACCAAAGAGACCGATAATGACACCGACGAGAATCAGTGCGGCGTAGGTCACCAGATAGTACTGCATCGGCAGCGCAAACGACATCCAGCCGACGCTCGCCTGCAGGCGCGGAATCATCAGATTGCGCAGCAGCTCCAAAACACCGATGGAAAGCAGCGAGCCAAGAATGGCCTGCAGCACACCCTCGGTAATGAACGGCCCGCGAATGAAGCCGTTGCTGGCGCCCACCAGGCGCATAATCGCAATCTCGCGACGACGCGCCGTAATGGACAGGCGAATCGTGTTGTTGATAAAGATGAACGCGATAAAGGTCAGCAGGCCGACGAGCACCACGGCGGCGATACGGATGTAGTTGGTCACCTGGAACAGGCGGCTCACTTCCTCCTGGCCATACAGCACGCTCGCGTTGACGTCGCCGTCGTCCGCGATCTTTTGGAAGTCGGCGTTCTTCTTGAGCTTCTTGGCCGTGCTCTCGACCTGAGACGGATCGTCCATCTCAATCGCAAACGAGGCGGGCAGCGGGTTCTGGCCGTCGAGCGCACTCATGGTGGCGTCGGCGTTGCCCGACATCTTGCTCGTGTACTCGGCCAGCGCGTCGTCCTTATCCTTATAGGTCACGGACTTGACGTTGCTCCACGTCTTGAGCTCGGCCTCAAAGGCCTGGACGTCTGCCTGATCGGCGTCATCGCTAATAAAGGCATTGATGACAACCTGATCCTCGACGGTACCGATCACGGAGTTCAGCATCGCGGAACCCATAATGAACAGGCCGATGATAAACAGCGAAAGGAAAATCGTGATGACGGCGCCGAGCGAGGTGGTCCAGTTACGGAAGAAGTGGCTGATAGCCTCTTTGAGCGAATAGCCCACGTTAGTTGGTGCCATAGTTGCCGTAACCTCCCCTCTCCTGGTCGCGGATTACGTGGCCGCCCTCGAGGGCGATCACGCGACGGTGCATGCTATCGACCATCTCGCGGTCGTGCGTGGCGACGATCACGGTGGTGCCGGTACGGTTAATGCGCTCGAGCAGCTTCATGATGCCCAGCGAAATCGCGGGGTCGAGGTTGCCCGTAGGCTCGTCGCAAATAAGCAGCGGCGGACGGTTGACCATAGCGCGGGCAACGGCGACACGCTGCTGCTCGCCACCGGACAGCTGATCGGGCAGAGAGTCCATCTGATCGGCCAGACCGACCAGGCGAAGCACCTCGGGCACCTGGCTGCGAATGACGCCCTTGGGCTTGCCGATGCACTGCAGGGCAAACGCCACGTTTTCGTAGGCGGTCTTCTGCGGCAGGAGCTTAAAGTCCTGGAACACGGCACCGATCTGGCGACGCAAGAACGGAACTTTGCGGTTCTTGATCTTCATGAGGTCCTGGCCGGCGACCAAAATGCGGCCGCTCGTCGGCTTGACGTCGCGGTTGAGCGTCGAAAGCAGCGTAGTCTTACCCGAGCCGGAGTGACCGACCAGGAAGACAAACTCGCCAGGATAGATCTCGATGTTGATGTCGTCGAGCGCGGGCTTGTTGGGCTGTGCCGGGTAGATTTTGGTGACGTGCTCCATGAGGATGACGGGCTCGACACCGGCCTGCTTGGCCATCTTCTTGCGGCTGGCCTGCGGATCGATGGGCGCAAACACCGACGTAAAGTCGGGATTGTTGAGCGCATTGTCGAGGCTTGCGACCTCGGCGGCCTGATCGCTCTCGACTACGGGAGCCGCGGGCTGCGTAGGATCGGGAATACCGGCAAAAAGACCGGACTGCGCAGGCTGTGGCGCCGGAGTCGCAGGAGCCATGGGGTCGGGAATACCGGCCATGACAGGTTGCGGCGCGACAGCGTCCGCCTGGGGCTGATCCACGCGAGCGGTCACCTTCTGCACGGGCTCAAAACCCGCGGCCTCGGAAAGCTCGACATCATTGGTGGGATTGTAGGCAAAGGGATCTGACGCCGGCTGTGCCTGATCTGCCGGCTGTGCGGGGATCGGGCTAAACAGCTGATCCTCTGAATCCGGGGTGGCGAAACGAGTGCCCGCGGCGCCTGGCTGCGTCTTGGGGGCGTCATCGCCCGCACCGGAGGTACGGAAGTGGTTACCCACTGGTGCTCCTTATCGTCGTACGTTTAAACTACATGAGCGCTTTGTATTTTAGCAGCATTAGCTTCGCTGCACATAAGAAGCATGGCGGGGTTTTGGTCCCACCGGCCGTGCGCAGGGTTACCTCCCAAATCGTCCTCGGACATGTCGGAGCCCCCGCTGCGCACTACGTGCGGCGGGGGCTCCTCCGTCCTGCGGAAAGATTTGGGAGGTAACCCTGCGCACGGCCTGCGGCTACTAAGGGGCCGCCGCGTTTATCTTAGGGTGCCACATCACCATGCTGGGTGGGCTGAGTGGCACTTTGCTGATATGGGCCCTTTTCCCGGTAGAGACTTTTACTTGACGCGTTTTTGATTTGATTGTTGCGCAACTCGGAATTGGATTGTCGATTTACAGTGGCCTCAATAGGAACGCCTATGGTTGTGGGGGCCAGCATGAATTGTCCTTATTGTGGAGCTGAGTTACGCGATGACGTGAGGTACTGCACAGCGTGCGGGGTTGCCGTCAATGGCATCTCTGCTGATTCTGAGCTTCGGGTAAAGCCTCGGAACCACGTTGCGGTCATCCTTACCTGCATGCTGGTAATTGGCATTGTCGGCGGTAGCTGTATGGGCCTTCATCTGCGGCAGGTGTTGTCGCACTTCGTATCCGCCCATTCGGAGCACGCCATTGTGCTGGATGTCGCGGCTGCGGGCTGGGACACCGATAACGGGGCATCGCGCGTTCCGATACATATTACGGGCAAGACCATCGACGGAATAACGGTCGACAGGATTGAGTTCGTCGCCTCCGATGGCTCTGGCATCAATCTCATACAAGGTGTCTACACGCTCGAGGCAGCAGGTTCCCCTATCGCTGCGGATGGCACGATCTATCAAATTCCATGCACGAGTGCCACACTCGTCCTCGATGATGCCTTTGCCATGGGTGAAACAATCGATCTGGCCGAGCTTGCAGAACAGGATTCGATTCTCGCCTTCTGCCCCATTGATGCCGCCGATGTGACCAATGATGAAATCTATGATGCCGCTTTGCTCGCCATGACATACAGAGGCAGCGATGCCCCCGATGTCACTGCACTGTGCCAAGCCGCAATCAATCGTCGCGATGGAGCCAGCACAAGCGGGAACTCCTTCGGAAGTTGCGGTGAAATGCGGATTAATTGAGCCTTTAGGCTGGCAAAACAGTCCTTATTTCACCGCAACTGAAACAGGGGCGCCCTCCAAGAGAGCGCCCCTGCCGGGTTTCCATAGTACTGGCGAAGCAGTCTTTGAGATCCGCCTTGCCTTATGCCAAGAACTCCTTGGTGGTCGCCACGATGTTGGCGGCGTCCAGGCCGTACTTGTGCAGGAGCTCGGCACCCGGGCCGGACTCGCCGAACGTGTCGTTGACGCCAATCTTCTTGAGCGGCGTCGGGCACTGCTCGCACAGGACGTCGGCAACGGCGCTGCCCAGGCCACCGATCACGGAGTGCTCCTCGACGGTCACGACGTGGCCGGTCTTGCTGGCGCTCTTGACGATCAGGTCGGCATCGATGGGCTTGATGGTGTGCATGTTGATGACCTCGGCGTCGATACCCTCAGCAGCGAGCTGCTCGGCGGCCTCAAGGGCCTCGCCCACCATCAGACCGCAGGCGATGATGGTAACGTCGGCGCCCTCGCGCATAACGATGCCGCGGCCCAGTTCAAACTTGTAAGTCTCGGGATCGTTGATGACCGGCGAGGCCAGACGGGCAAAGCGCATGTACACGGGGCCGTCGCACTCGTAGGCGGCGCGCGTCACGGCGCGGGCCTCGACGTCGTCGGCGGGAACGATAACGGTCATGCCGGGAATGACGCGCATCAGGGCGATATCCTCGCAGCACTGGTGCGTGGCACCGTCCTCGCCCACCGAGATACCGGCGTGCGTGGCGCCGATCTTGACGTTGAGATGC
>UQZH01000042.1 GCA_900545445.1 uncultured Collinsella sp.
CCGCCTTGTTTCAAGGCACCTTGCTCGCTCTGGCGGGCTTTCGCTGTCGTTGCCATAACATCGGCGTTGTCTTTGTAATGTGACAAGGGACGGTCTATTTGTCACATTTTTCTCAACCTGCGGCGCTATTTTGTTTGGTGGGAGGGGTCCTATGACAGTTCGTCGGCTACTTGGTGTTCGTAGAAGGCTTCGATTACGGCGTCGAAGTCGCGGGCGAAGTCTTCCATGGTTCCGCGCCAGGTGGCTCGGCTGGGTTTTCCCTGGCCAACATAGGCAGTTTGAATGCCGCAGGCGGGGCTAGGGAAGTCGCGCTTGGGATCGTTGCCCACCATAAGGACCTCGTGCGGCTCGAGTCCCATCACCTGAAGCTGCTCGAGATAGTAGGTGGCATCGGGCTTGCAGCGGGTGGTGTTTCCCATGTGCGTGACGAGCTCAAAGGGGGCGTCGGCCAGGTCGCCCCAACCCATGCGGCACTCGATGGCCCCCTGCGGAAAGCTGGGGTTGGTAAAGAGTGCGCAGCGCAGCCCTGCGTCCTGTACGGCCTGAAGCGCGGCGTGTGCGCCCGGCATGGCGTGGGCGTTAATGACATCGTCGTTCTTGTACGGAAGCACTTCGCGGTCGTAGTAGGTAAACGCCTCGTAGATGAGTGGGTCCGAGAGGCAAATGCCGCACCGGCGCTCAACCTCTTCTTGGTAGAACTCAAGATTGGTGCGGTTGTCCGTGCCGCTTCGGCGGTTGGCGTTGAGGTCGACCAGGATGGTGCCGAGGCGCGCCATCGTGCCACCGCGGCTGCGGCGCCCGATATCCGCGAGCATCGACGAGACATCCTTAAAATAGCGAAGGATGAACGCGTTGAGGTTGATGCTAAGAAGCGTCTCGTCCATATCGAAAACGACTGCTTTGAGCACGCGGGCACCTTTCTCGAAAAATCGTTCTAGAATCGTTGGCTCCGGATACTTTACCCCAAAGCTGTATGCCTGACTGCCTATCGTCAACTTATGGAGACGGTCGTCCACAAGATTGCGAAAAAGTCTCCATACGAGTAAAAAATCGCAGTTCACGCTTGAAATCGAAATGATTTCCCCGTAACCTATACGAACGTGATTGCATAAGCGTCACATTAGTATCTGTCGGCTCCCGAGTGTTCCTAAACGTTGTGTGCTTGTCGCACCCTTCTGTAGGTCCTAGCAATCGGGGCCCCGTAGTTCGAAAGGGGTCCACCTTTGAGTGAGATTCAGAACTCGTCCATTTTCTCTCTTGACGATGTCAACGAGGAGGAGATGAACAACCTCATCGACGGTACGATTACCGACTTTGATGAGGGCGATCTCGTTAACGGCACTGTCGTTAAGATCGAGCATGACGAGGTGCTCGTTGACATCGGATTCAAGTCCGAGGGCGTTATCCCGGTCCGCGAGCTGTCCATCCGCAAGGACGCTAACCCTGCAGACATCGTTGCACTCGGTGATCCCATCGAGGCTCTGGTTCTCCAGAAGGAGGACAAGGACGGTCGTCTGGTCCTGTCCAAGAAGCGTGCCGAGTACGAGCGTGCTTGGAACCGCATCGAGGAGAAGTTCAACTCCGGCGAGAACGTCGAGGGCGAGGTTATCGAGGTTGTCAAGGGCGGCCTGATCCTCGACATCGGCCTGCGTGGCTTCCTGCCCGCTTCCCTCGTCGACCTCCGTCGTGTCAAGGACCTCACCTCCTACATGGGCACCCGCATCGAGGCTCGCGTCATCGAGATGGACCGCAACCGCAACAATGTCGTCCTCTCCCGTCGCGTCGTGCTCGAGGAGTCCCGTAAGGCCGAGCGCTCCGAGATCCTGTCCAAGCTCAAGTCTGGCATGCGTCTCCAGGGCACCGTTTCCTCCATCGTCGACTTCGGCGCCTTCGTCGACCTCGGCGGTATCGACGGCCTCATCCACATCTCCGAGCTCTCCTGGAACCACGTCAATCATCCTTCCGAGGTTGTCAAGGTCGGCCAGGAGGTCGAGGTCGAGGTTCTCGACGTCGATCTCAACCGCGAGCGCATCTCCCTGGGTCTCAAGCAGACCACCGAGGATCCGTGGCGCGCACTGGTCAAGAAGTACCCCGTCGGCGCTATCGTCGAAGGCACTGTGACCAAGCTTGTCCCGTTCGGCGCTTTCGTCGACCTGGGCGAGGGCATCGAGGGTCTGGTGCACATCTCCGAGATGGCCAACAAGCACGTCGATCAGCCTTCTCAGGTTACCCACGTGGGCGACAAGGTTCAGGTCAAGGTCATGGAGATCGACCTCGACCGTCGTCGCATCTCCCTGTCCATGAAGTCTGCTGCTGAGACTCTGGGCGTCGAGATCGAGGTTACCCCGCTGCCTTCCGAGAAGAAGGACGAGGAGACCGACGCCGAGTAAATCGGTTTGACGATCACTTGTTTTAAGGGATCCGTCCGCAATGGACGGGTCCCTTTTTGCATTTGCTGCTGATGTGCGCGATACAACCCGGGCGCAATGCTGTCCGGGCTGTCTGCAGGCTATTGGGTTGTTGGTGCATGAAAAATGCCGACATCCCGCCTCGGGGAGGAGGCGGGAACACACCGAGTAGACGGAGGGGTGCGGAGCGCGGTCGTGTCTCGACTGACGACGTTGCCCATCGACGACTCTATTGTACTGCATGGCGTGGTTCTTGGTTTATCGTGTCGAACGCTTGTGTTGTGCCATTGCCTGCGGCAACGGTGTGCTACACTCTTGCACTGCTGAGTGGGCCAGACGGTCGCGCGATGTGCTGCTTGCAGCACGCGTGAGGAAAGTCCGGGCTCCAGAGGGCGGGATGCCGGCTAACGGCCGGGCGGAGTGATCCGACGGAAAGCGCCGCAGAAAAGAAGACTCCCACCTGCGCCGCAAGGCGTAAAGGGAAAAGCTGAAACGGTGGTGTAAGAGACCACCAGCGTCGTGGTAACACGGCGGCTTGGCAAGCCCCATCCGGAGCAAGCGCGAATAGGAACGCTATGGGCCGGCCCGGTCCGCGTTCGGGTAGCGTGCGTGGAGCTGCACGGTAACGTGCATACAAGATAAATGACCGTTCACGACAGAACCCGGCTTATCGGCCCACTCAGCACTTTGTTGACGCTGCGAACCCGTCAGCGCGGCAATCTGCCTTTCAAGCCTTCGGGCATGACCACAAGGTCAATGCCCTTGTCTTTCAAGGCACCTTGCTCGCGCTGACGGGTTCTCGCTTTCGTTTACGGAATCATCGGCGTTGCCGTTCTATTTACCGGGGTTATCGGTACGGGCTTTGCCGTATTATTGAGGCTGTTTGTTGCTTTGCTTGTTGTTGAGGGGCTTTGTTGGACAGCTATTTTACTCTGCAGTCGAATATTGAGGCTTCGGGCGAGTTTGTGGACCGCAAGAGCCGGTTTATTGCCCAGCTTGTCCATATTGAGTCCGAGGATGAGGCGAATGCCTTTATCGAGATGGTTCGCAAGCGTCATTACGACGCTCGGCACAATGTTCCCGCGTGGATTTTGGTCGATGGACGCGAGCGCCAGAGCGATGACGGTGAGCCGAGCCGCACGAGCGGTATGCCGACGCTCGAGGTGTTGCGCGGTGCGGGGCTCAAAAATGTTTGCTGCGTAGTGACGCGCTATTTTGGCGGCACACTATTGGGGCCTGGCGGCTTGGTGCGCGCCTATACCGCGGCGACGCAGGCGGCGGTGGCCTCGGCTCAGGAGGCTGGGCAGATCGTCGAGATGACAAGTGTTGTGCCCGTTGACGTGTATGTGGCCTATCCGCAATACGAGCAGGCGCTTCGTTTGGCGCAGGATTCGGGTGCCAAGGTTTCGGATACCGATTACGCGGATGCCGTGACACTTCACTTGGTGTTTAAGGCGGGGGAGCAGGAGCCATTTTGCGCCAAGATGCGCGAGCTTATGGCGGGGCGCGAGGAGATTGAGGTCGGCGCTCCCGAGTTTGCGGAGTTCTAACGGCGACGGCCGGCGTGCTTTTGGATGGATCCTAAGCGCCGGCCGTCGTTTTTCTGTTGCTGCCGTTTACTCGGCGAGCTGCTTTAGCACATCGCAGGCGATCGCGACGGCATCGTCGATGCAGCCGGGGCAGCTGCGGAGCGGACCCTTATCCGATCCGATGCCCTTGAGCGTGCCGCAGACGGTCGTCGTGTTCTTCTCGCCAAAACGCTTGGCGATCTCGCGCGACAGCTTGTAGGTCTGGCCCTTGGTCTTGGGGTTTTCCATGCCGTCGCTCATTACAAATCCCATGATGGCCACGGCGCCCGAGATGGCGCCGCAGGTTTCGGTCATGCCGCCCATGCCGGCGCCAAAGCCTTCGGTGAGGGTAAAGGCGACCTGGGGGTCGAGCCCGACGGCGGGCGCGAGCGTGCAGGCGACGGCCTGAGCGCAATTAAAGCCACGGGCGTGGTATTCGGCAGCTTGAGCCTGACAGGCGGTGGTGTCGAGCTGGGCCGTATCGATTTGCTTCATCGTTGTCTCCTTGGTCACGGTGTACCCGCCTATGGTACCCGTGACGGCGCATTCGCTTATCGAGACCGCAGCGCATATCTCATTGTTTTTCGCTATCGAACATTTTCTTAAGATTTGGGACAAATTAACCTGATTAATTTGTCCCATAACCTATCTGCGGGATGGGTTGAGAGGGGTGCGGGGTAGCGGTATCGTGAATCGAATAAAAACAAAACCCGAGCAAGGGAGCTAGATATGAGCGAGCAGACCATCGGTACCACGTGTGTTCAGGGCGGTTATCGCCCGGGCGATGCGGAGCCGCGCCAGGTGCCTATCTACCAGTCCACCACGTGGAAGTACGATACGTCCGAGCACATGGGCAAGCTGTTCGACCTGGAGGAGTCGGGCTACTTCTATAGCCGCCTGCAGAACCCCACGTGTGACCTCGTTGCCGCCAAGATCTGCGAGATGGAGGGCGGCACCGCTGCGATGCTCACGAGCTCGGGCATGGCCGCGAACTTCCTCGCGATCTTTAACGTTACCGGTGCCGGCGATCATGTGGTCGCGAGCTCTGCCATCTACGGCGGTACCTACAACTTGCTTGCCCACACCATGGGCCGCATGGGCCTGACCTGCACGTTCGTTGCCCCCGACTGCACCGATGAGGAGCTGGAGGCCGCTTTCCAGCCCAACACCAAGCTCGTCTTTGGTGAGACCATCGCCAATCCCGCGCTCGCCGTGCTCGACATTGAGCGCTTTGCCAAGGCCGCACACGACCACGGCGTGCCGTTGATGGTCGACAACACCTTCCCGACGCCCGTGATGTGCCGTCCCTTTGAGTGGGGCGCCGATATCGTTACGCACTCCACCACCAAATACATGGATGGTCACGCGGCCTATCTCGGCGGCGTGATCGTCGATCACGGCCAGTTTGACTGGATGGCGCATGAGGACAAGTTCCCGGGTCTCACCACACCTGACGAGAGCTATCACGGCGTGACCTATGCCGAGAAGTTCGGTCGCGAGGGCGCCTTTATCACCAAGGCTACTGCGCAGCTTATGCGTGACCTCGGTCCCATGCAGAACCCGCAGGCGGCGTTCTTCCTGAACAGCTCGCTTGAGAGCCTGCACGTGCGTATGCCGCGCCACTGCGAGAACGGCCTGGCGGTCGCCAAGTTCCTGCAGAGTCATCCCAAGGTGCGCTTTGTGAGCTATCCGGGCCTGGAGGGCGACAAGTACTACGACATGGCTCAGAAGTACATGCCCAACGGCACCTGCGGTGTCGTGAGCTTTGGCTTTAACGGTGGTCGTGCGGCGGCCGAGACCTTTATGAAGAGTCTTAAGCTCGCCCAGATTGCCACGCACGTGGCCGATGCACGCACCTGCTGCCTGCACCCGGCAAACGCCACCCATCGTCAGATGAACGACGAGGAGCTCATCGCTTGCGGCATCTCCGCCGACATGGTGCGCCTGTCGTGCGGCCTTGAGGACACGGCCGATTTGATTGCCGACCTTGAGCAGGCGCTCGAGCAGTGCTAGGCTAGCGTGCGTGCGAGGCGTGGGACGGCTTTTCGGCTGACGACGTCCTCATAGTTCCGATTCCGTAGGCGGGACCCCGATCGTGTCCGTTTGTAGGCGATTGGGGTCCCGTTTTTGCGTTGCACGATAGAAAGGATATACATGGAGAAAACTGCCGAGCAGCTGCGCCGCGAACACATTGCCCTGGAGGGCGACACCCACGGTAAGAATAAATGGGCGATTCTGTTCACCGTGCTCGTCATGACCTTTATGGCGTGTCTGGATGCGAGCATCGTGACGGTGGCGCTCCCAGTGATGCAAAAGGAGCTGGGGGTGGGTCTCGACCGCATTCAGCTCGTGAGCTCGGTGTATCTGCTCGCGACGTGCGTCGCCATGCTGCCGTTTGGCCGCTTGGGCGATGTGCGCGGCAAGGTGAATGTGTTCCAGCTTGGTGTAATCGTCTTTACGGGCGGCTCGTTGCTTTGCGGGCTTTCGGCTTCGCTCGAGGTGCTTATCTTGGCGCGTTTCGTGCAGGGCATTGGCTGTGCCGCCGCGATGGCCAACAATATGGGCATCATCACCGAGTCGTTTCCGGCGCGTGAGCGCGGCCGTGCCATGGGCATTCTGGCGACTTTTGTGGCTCTTGGCATGATGTGCGGCCCCGTGCTCGGCGGCGTGCTGGTGGCGAGCTTTCCCTGGGAGAGCATCTTCCTTATCAATCTGCCCATTGGCGTAATCTCGTTTATCGTGGGACTCTATACGCTGCCGCATGTGAAGCCGGAGGCTGGCGAACGCCCTATGCCGTTGACAGAGGCGGCGCGTCGCTGCTTTGCGAGCTCGGCTTTCACGATTAACCTGGCTTGCATGCTTATCGTGTTCGTGGGTATCGGTGCCTCCGAGTTTGTGCTGCCGTTCTACTTTCAGGATGCCCACGGCTTTAGCTCCGATATCTCCGGCCTGTTGTTTTTGGCGATGCCGGTCGTGAATGCCTTTGTGGGCCCGCTTTCGGGCTCGGTGTCCGACCGTGTTGGTTGTGAAGCGCCCACGGCCGTTGGCCTGGGCGTGTACGTGTGCGGTCTCTTTGCGGTGAGCACGCTTGACGAGCACTCTTCCATCTTGATGATCGTGTGCTGCGTCGCGTTTATGTCGTGCGGCACGTCGATCTTCCAGAGTCCCAATAATTCGCTGTATATGGGTTCGGCTCCGCGTGAGGCGCTTGGCTTTGCGGGCAGCTTGAGCAGCTTGGCGCGCTATGCGGGCATAGCGCTGGGTATTAATGCGGCGTCGCGCATCCTGTATGGACAGACGCGCGCGGCGATGGGCAAGACGGTCACGAGCTATGTGGCGGGTCGTCCGGACGTGTTCCTCTTTGGCTTCCGTTTGGTATTCTACGTGCTGATGGCCGTTGCTACCGTGGGCTTTGCGCTCACATTGGTACGTTTGGTGAGGACGCGCACCCGGCATTAGCGTGTTGGGAGGCTGTCTGCCACGAATCGGGCCTGTCTACTGGTCTTGCAGCTTTATGGTGCGATACGGCTTGTGGGGCGGTCGGGGGTCGGTCCGTGGTAGACTATCGAACAACGTTTATTAATCGCGCGGTATCGTTGCCGCGAGAAGGGGTTGCGCCATGCAGGAGCTTGAGGATCGTATTCGCCATGACGGCATCGTAAAGGCCGGTAACGTCCTTAAGGTTGATGCCTTCCTCAACCACCAGTGCGACGTTGAGCTGTTCGACCACATGGGTGCCGAGTGGGCCCGTCTGTTCGAGGGTGTCGAGATCAACAAGATCCTGACGATCGAGGCTTCGGGCATTGGTATGGCCTGCATTGCAGCCCAGCATTTTGGCGGCGTGCCGGTGGTCTTTGCCAAGAAGGCACAGTCCATCAACCTCGACGGCGAGCAGTATGCCACGACCATCTATTCCTTTACCAAGCAGAAGGAGTACCCGGTCATCGTTGGCAAGCGCTTCCTGTCCGAGGGCGACAAGGTCCTGATTATCGACGACTTCCTGGCCAACGGCTGCGCGCTCGAGGGTCTTATCAAGATCTGCGAGGCTGCGGGTGCCGAGGTGTCCGGTATTGGCATTGCGGTGGAGAAGGGCTTCCAGGGCGGTGGCGATAAGCTCCGCGAGCGTGGCTTCCGCGTCGAGAGCCTGGCCCGTATCGCCGATATGGACTGTGAGACCGGCGAGATCACCTTCGCCTAAGCGCGCGACATAAGCGATTGGTATGCGATGTGACAAAGGGGCTTTCCCTTTGTCACATTTTTTTGTATGAGGGGAGGTGTTGATATGGATGAGAACAAGATGGGATGGCGCGAGTATGCGCGCTATGCCGAGATGTCGGTCGAGGATTTGGCGCGCGATTGCGAGGTGCAGGTATTTCGCGCGACGGGTCCGGGCGGACAGGGCGTGAACACGACGGACTCGGCGGTACGCATGAAACATATCCCTTCGGGGATTACCGTGACAGCGCGCGAGAGCCGCAGTCAGTTCCAAAACCGTAGCAGCTGCCTGCGTAAGCTGCGCGCTGAGCTTGAGCGTCGCGGGCGTCCACCGCGCCGACGCGTAAAGACCAAGGTGCCTCAGCGCTCACGCCAGCGCAGGCTCAACGACAAGCACTTCAACGCCATTAAAAAAGCCAACCGTCGCAAGCCGGGTGGGGAGGAATGATCTTCTCAATAAGTTGCGGTGAAATAGGGACTGTTTTGCGGCTTTAGCTGCATATACAGTCCCTATTTCACCGCAACTTAGTTGGGGTTAGCGGGCTGGGTGCCAGACCTCGAGGGCGGCGGGAAGGATGTCCACCTCGATGCGCGAGGCGTCGATGGGCTCGCCGTCGGCCTGGATGGGGTAGTCTGGCTCCTCAAAGGTGAGCTCCGCATGGCGGCAGCGGCGCATGCGAACCGGTGGCAGCTTGGTGTGGTGGCCGTCTTTGGCCGAAAGGAACATAGGCAGGGCTACCGCGCGAGGGACGGGGCCGCAGGCGTAGCAGACGTCGAATATACCGTCACAGGGGTCGGCGTCGGGACAGATGCGATAACCCGATCCATAGGTAGGGCCCAGCTGAATCGCCATGATGATCGCCCTCACGCGCTCGGCAGGCGTCCCGTCAAAGCTGACTGTCATGGGGTAGTTGCGATAGCGTAGGCCAAACTGCTCAAGTCCCGAGAGGGTGTAGAGCGGCGCGCCTGTCAAGCCGGTCTTTTTGCGCAGCTCGGTGGTGCCCAGGCCGATGGCGGCATCGATGCCGACCGAAAGCGTCTGGTCGTAGTACTCAACGGTAGCCTCGCCGCTGCCGCTTGCAGGGCTCCACGAGCGAATGCGCCCGACGTCCTGACGCTGCAGCTCGCAGGTGAGCAGCGCGCCAAAATCCTTGCCGGAGAAATCGTCGATGTCGAGCGTCTGGGCAAAATCGTTGCCGGAGCCCACGGGCAGGACGGCAAGAGCGGGGCGGGCGTCCTCCTCTTGCGTCATAAGCCCGTTGACGACCTCGTGGATCACGCCATCGCCGCCAAGGGCGATAACGGTGCGATAGCCCTGAGCCTGTGCGGCAAGTCCCTTGGCATGTCCCATGCGTTCGGTTAGCATCAGGTCAAACTGGGATGCGCGTGCAGTCATGTCCAAAAAGCGCTGCAGGCGCTCGGCAACTTCATGCGCCGCACCCGACTGGGCGGCTGGGTTGGCGATGATGAGCGTGCGACCAAAATCAGTTGCGTGCATGGGGTGACTCCCGGCGTATGACGTGACGGTGCGGTCGCGCTCAGGTCGAATTGCCCCCGATTGTGGCTGCACGGCGAATATTTACGTCTACTCTATCAGGTCGTTGTGGCGCTCGATAGCATCCGCTACCGTACCGCCCTCATCCACAATAAGCGAACGGCGCTTGGGTGAGATGATGCGCTGGGCGGGGTACACGCCACGGTGTCCGCCGGTTAGGTAGCTGATAAAGGCCACGATGACAAAGAACCCGGCGGCCGTGCCGTGGAACAGGTCGATGGCCATCATGCAGGTGGTGATGGGCACGTTGAGGCCGGCGCAGAACACGCCGAGCATGCCTAGCGCCGCCAGAAAGCTGGGGTCGATTCCGACGAGGCAACCGATCCAGCCGCCGAGTGCCGCACCGATGCCAAACAGGGGCGTGACCTCGCCGCCTTGGAAGCCGGCGCCCAGGGTGAGGGCCGTAACCACGAGCTTGATGGCTGCGTCCGCCAGGGTGGTGTTGCCGGCGAACCCGGCGCCTGAGAGCCAGGTGGCAAGGCCGGCATACTTCCAGGCGTCGAGCATCGCGTAGGCCGCGAGCACCACGAGCGCACCCACGAGCGCGCGAACGAGGTAATTGGTGATAATGCGACCGTACAGGCTCTTGACGGTTCGAACCGACCAGGCAAAGAGGCGTGCCGTCAGACCGAAGATAATGGCGCTGATAACAACGATGGCAACCGTCCGCGGCGTCATGCCGGGAACGCTGGCGATGACATTCGCTTCGTACTCGGTACCCAGGGCGAGTGATGTAAAGTAGCCGGTAAATGAGGCGACCAGGCAGTAGATGCCCGCCGTGTAGTCGATCTTGCCGATAAAGCACATCTCCATGCCAAAGAAAGCTCCGGCAAGGGGCGAGCCGAATACGGCGCCAAAGGCCGACGAGATGCCGGCGAGCATGAGGTCGTGGTGGTCATGCTTTTTGAGGTGGGCGAGGCTCGAGATGTTGCTGGCGATGGTGCCGCCGATCTGCACCGCGGCTCCCTCGCGACCGGCCGATCCGCCCGTTAGGTGCGTGAGCGTGGAGCAGACGAAGGTGAGAACGGCCATGCGCATGTGGATGAGGCGTGTGCCCAGAGCGGAGTCGATGACCAGGTTGTTGCCACGCTTGGCGGCAAGGCCGTGGTTTTTGTACACCCATGCGGTGGCAACGCCCACAACGGGAAGTAAGGCGTAGACCCACGCATGGTGCTCGCGATAGTCGGTCGCGATATTCAGCGAGGCCAAAAACGCCCAAGCGGCAACGCCCATGGCGAGTGAGACGATGACGACGAGTACGAGCAACTTGGCGCTCGCGAGTAGGTTGCGGGCGTTGCGGCGCGTGTCGGCAGCCAAGAGATGCTCGGAGCGGGTGAGCTGATGCCTGCCTGCCGTGATGACGTCGTTAAGGGAGAAAAAGCCGCCGTCGTCGAGCGGCTGGGAATGATTCTGCGCCTCGTTTGCGCTTTCGGGTTTGTCGTTATGAGCCATACGTTCCTCTTTTAGGTTGCAACGCAAGCATTATAAAACGCGGTAAACGCGACGAGCCGGTGGGCTGGTTTCCATTCTGTTTCGCGGCCTGCAACCGACAGGTGTATTTGCGGGTACAGGCCAAGTCGCGGTAGTGCGGCGGGGGATTATACTGAGATAAGCATAAAGAATCGGCGCCCCTGTTGTGCGCCGTGGCATTAAGAGGTGCATATGGCAGAGAAACTCATTCCGCTGGAGGACGCGCAGTCGATTGTCCTGTCGCACGTTGCTCCGACCGATCTCGTCGAGATTCCCGTGTGGCAGGCCGCCGGTCTTCCCTTGGCCGAGGACGCGGTGGCCGATATCGACATCTCGCCGTTTGCCAACAGCGCTATGGACGGATATGCCGTGCGCTCGGCGGACTTGGCGCAGGCATCTGGCGAGGCACCGGTGACGCTCGATGTTATCGGACATGAGGCCGCGGGCCATGTGTTTGAGGGCACAATCGGAGTGGGCGAGACGGTCCGCATCATGACAGGTGCGCCGGCGCCCGAAGGTGCCGACGCCGTAGTGAAATACGAGATCGTCGACGTGCTCGTTGGCGACGGCAACGAGGGCTCGCACGTTCGTTTCTCGGCGCCTACCAAGGTAGGGGAGAACGTTCGCTCTGCCGCCGAGGAGGCCCATGCTGGCGATGTTGTGATGCACGCCGGCGAGGTCGTGGCTCCGGCGGGCGCGGGTCTGCTGGCAAGCGCCGGATACGCTCGCGTGAAGGTGCACGCCGCCCCGCGTGTGGGCATCATCTCGCTGGGCACGGAGCTGGTCGCACCGAGTAACGTGCCGGCGCGTGGGCAGATTCGTGATTCCAACTCCTCGGCGTTGATGGCCGAGGCGCTCGATGCGGGAGCCGAGCCCGTGTTTTACGGCATTGCGCCCGACGATGAGCAGGCGATTGCCGAGCTGGTGCATCGCGCCGTGCAGGAGTGTGATTTTGTCATTACGAGCGGTGGCGCCTCGGCGGGCGATTACGACTACGTGACGGCGCTCGTCCGGCGTGAGGGCGAGGTGCTGTTCGATCGCATCTCGATGCGTCCGGGCAAGGCCATCACGTTTGGCTTGCTCGGGGGCAAGCCCTACCTGGGGCTTTCAGGCAATCCGGCCGCGGCGTATGTGGGCTTTGAGATGCTCGCCCGTCCGGCGATTCGCAAGATGCGCGGCTTTGCCGAGGGTGAGCGTCCCGTGCAGCAGGCGACGCTCACGCACAGCGTGAAAAAGCGACAGCATCGCCGCTTCTTCGATCGCGCCGCGGTTTTGCGCGACCCCGAGACCGGTGAGCTGTTGGTGACCGAGGCCAAGACGCAGAATTCGGCGCTGCTCGGCACGATGCAGCGGGCCAACTGCCTACTGCGTATTGACGAAGGACCGTGCGAGTTTGCGGCGGGAGATGTCGTGGACGTTGTTCGCGTCGACCTGCCCGAGGGAACGGTGTTGTAGGAGGAAGACTATGGAGTTGAAGATATCGATCGTGACGTGTTCGGACACGCGCGATCTTGCTCAGGACGAGGCTGGAGCCGCACTCGAGGAACTTATCGGGGCGCAGGGCTGGACGGTCGCCTCGCATGTGGTCGTGCGCGACGACGTCAGCGAGATTGGTGATGCCATTGTGGAAGCCGCCGATGAGTGTCACGCCAATGTCGTGCTCACCTGCGGCGGCACGGGGCTTTCGATGCGCGATGTGACGCCCGAGGCGACGCGTGCCGTCTGCGACCGCGATGTGCCGGGTATTGCAGAGGCAATCCGTGCGTACTCGATGACCAAGACGCGCCGCGCCATGCTCTCGCGCGCTATTTGCATGCAACGAGGTCATACACTTGTCGTAAACTTTCCCGGTTCTACAAAGGCCGCCCGCGAAAGCTGGGAGGCCATAGCGGACCAGCTGGAGCATGCGGCTCAGATGACAGCGGGCGGCGGACATACCAACTAAGCGGTTTACCTGCGGCGGGGCGACCTGAACGGCTGCTCCGCTTTTGTTTTCCACCGAAGCGACGCCGAGGTGCACGCTAACTCAAAACTATATTCTCTGACGAGAATAATTTCTCACTATCATTATTCGCGCAAAAGTATAATCTGATTGCAGATTATAGCCCGCGGTGGGGTACCCGGGCACAAGGTCCGAAAGGGTTGAATATGTTCGATATGGTTTCTCGCCGCGGATTCGTCTCGCTTTCTGCTGTCGCCGCTACCAGCCTTGGTCTTGCCGGCTGCTCGGGTAGCAAGACGTCTGAGCCGGCCGGATCCGATGCCGGTTCTGCTGAGGCGTCTTCTAAGAAAGCTGTCGAGCTGCAGGTCTTTGCCGCCAACTCGCTCGAGAAGGCTTTGCCCGAGGTCCAGGAGCTCTACACCGACCAGACCGGCACCACCTTTGCCGACACGCAGTTTAAGGCCTCCGGCGACCTCGTTGAGCAGATGCGTGCCGGTGCCGCCGTCGACGTGCTTATCACCGCTTCCAAGGGCACCATGGATGACGCTGAGACCGCCGAACTCGTCGACGCCGATACGCGTGAGGACATGTTCGTCAACGACCTCGTGATCATTCGCGCCGAGGACTCCGACACCAAGGTCGAGGCTATCGCCGACGTCGCGAATCTGGACGGCAAGATCGCCGTTGGCGACGCCAAGACCGTTCCCGCTGGCAAGTATGCCAACCAGGCCCTGGCCTCCGTGGGCCTCTACACCGGCACCGAGGGTGACGACGGCGAGTATGCTCCCGAGATCGCCGACAAGGTGGCCCTGGCCGATAAGGTCGGCACCGCTGCGTCTTACGTCTCTACAGGCGACTGCGTGGCCGGTTTTGTCTACAGCTCCGATATCTTCCGCTACGACGGCATCGAGGAAGCCTTCGTGTGCCCCGAGGATTCGCACAAACCCATCGTGTACCCGGGTGCCGTTGCCGAGAGCTCCGAGCACGCCGACGAGGCCAAGGCGTTCATCGACTTCTGTCTGACCAACAAGAAGGCTCAGAAGATTTGGGCTAAGTACGGCTTCGAGCTTTCCGAGTAGTGCGGCTTGGCGCGATAATTCCATCGTTTTGTGTTTCACTCCGTCCTTGTATTCGCTTGGAGCTTTTCGTGCTTAATAGATTCCGCATGCTTGTCGCCTGTGCTTTGACCTTCGCGCTTTGCTGGGTGCCGGGATTTGCGTTTGCTGGGGACGCCGAGGACGGGGCCCAGGTTGCTGCGACCGCTCATGGGCTTTCCTATGGAATCGAGGGTTTTGAGCGGTTGGCCAAGGGGACCGCTCGTGCCATGGAAGGCCAGCCTGAGGGCTACCGGTTTCCCGTTGACGAGGACGTGGACCTTGTGGTGGCGCCTGCTGCCGATCGCGTTGTGGCGTGGATATCGCCCAAGGCGGTCGAGAAGTTTGGATTGGATCCGCAGGACAACGAGTGCGTATCGGGTCTCAAGGCCCTCGTTTGTAAGCTCGACAGCGCAAACTGCATGGGGGGTGCGCAGCTAGGGGATATGGATCTTCCTTGGTATGTCACGGCGGAAACAACGTTTGATGCCGGCGGGTATACCTATGGCTTTGACGAGCGCGGTGCGGATGGGGACCGCTATGTGGTGATTGCATCAGCCTCGGGTGATGCCAAGGGCGGCGCGCGTTGGCTTGATAGCGCTCAAATGGTTGAGGCATCGTCTGTCGTGTTGCGGGATGAGCAGGGGCCCTTGACCTCTCTGGTCTCCTTTTTGGGCGACATCGACTATCGCCCGTTTTGGGTGTCCATAAAAACGAGCGGCCTTGCCCTGCTGATCTCCGTTGCGCTGGGCTTGTTCGCCGCGTGGAAGACTATGGGTACCTCGAGTCGTATCAAGGGCCTGCTCGATTCGGTCTTTACGATTCCTATGGTGCTGCCGCCCACGGTCTGCGGCTTTCTGCTCCTCATGCTGTTTGGCCGCTCGACCGGGGTCGGTCGGTGGCTTATCGCGCATGGCGTCTCGATCGTCTTTACGTGGCCCGCGGCGGTGATATCTGCCGTGGTGGTGTCGTTTCCCCTGGTCTACCGCACGGCGCTCGGTGCCTTTGAGAGCCTCGATACGCAGATGCTCGACGCCGCGCGAACCTTGGGATGGTCCGAACGTCGCATCTTTGCCAAGCTCATGATGCCGCTCGGCTGGCCCTCCATCGCCGCCGGCACGGTGCTCGCCTTCGCGCGTGCCATGGGCGAGTTTGGCTGCACCCTGTTCTTTGCGGGCAACTACGCCGGCATTACCCAGACCATTCCCATCGCCATCTACTTTGAGTGGATGGGGGGCAACACGTCGGTGGCCCTCTTTTGGGTCGTGGTCGTAATTGCGTTCAGCTTCCTGGTCATTCTGTTCATCAATATGTACACCGCTCATTCGCAAAAGTATCGCGAGCGGGGCCTTTCCCGTGCGGAGCGCAAGCAGGCCAAGCAGCTGGGTGGCCAGGCCGATTCGCTCGACCCAGTCGGCGGCGATGCGCTGCGTATCGATCGCGAGGCGCTGGCCGAGCTCATGCGCGATGACGCCGTCTCGAAGGGAGGTCGATAGGCCATGTCGCTTGTCCTGGATATCAAAAAGCGCTTTCCGGGGTTTATGCTCGACATGCAGCTTGAGGCCGGCGAGGAGCGTGTGGCGCTGCTGGGCGCCTCGGGTTGTGGCAAGAGCTGTACACTGCGCTGCATTGCCGGTGTGGAGACCCCCGACGAGGGGAAGATCGTCGTCAACGGCGTGACCTTTTTTGACTCGGCGGCGGGCATCAACCTGTCGCCCCAGGAGCGCAAGTGTGCCCTGCTGTTCCAAAACTATCAGCTGTTTCCCAACATGACGGTGGCCGATAACGTGTGCGCTGGCGTTGAGGGTGCAGGCGACGCCGCGGCGCGCAAGCAACTTGCCGAGCGCTACCTGAGTATCTTTGGACTGGCCGACTTTGCCGACCGCTATCCCGCGCGCCTCTCGGGCGGCCAGCAGCAGCGCGTGGCGCTCGCCCGCATGGTAGCGGCGCACCCGGGCATCTTTATGTTCGACGAGCCCATGAGTGCGCTCGATGCGTACCTCAAGAGCGCCCTCGAGCAGAACATGCTCGACCTGTTCGATGTATGCAACCGCACCGTGCTCTACGTGAGTCACGATATCGACGAGGCGTGCCGTCTGTGCGAGCGCATCTGCGCAATGCACAACGGGCATGTTGAGGAGATCGGCTCCATCGAGGACGTGGTTCGCCGTCCGCAGACGCTGGCGGCGCTGCGTCTGACGGGGTGCAAGAACACAAGCCGGGCGCGCAAGATTGGCGACGAAGAAGTTGAGGCCCTCGACTGGGGCATGACCTTTAACGTGGGTCGCGAGGTTCCCGATGACGTGGCATATCTGGGTATTCGTGCGAGCTACTTCCATGTGGACAACCGTGCCGAGCGGGGTCGCAACAGCTACGATTTGCACGTGGCGCGCGTGAGCGATTCGCGTTTTGAGCGCCTGGTGCTGTTGGATGCGCCGCGGGCCGATGCGCCCACGCGTTTGCAGTGGAAGGTCAACAAAGTGGGCATGCCTGTCGACGAGCTACCGCAAGCAGGCGAGACGCTGCGCATGCATTTTGATGCCAGCAGGATCCATTTGGTTTGTCGATAGCGCCGGGTAATGCCGTCGGGGATATAAGCCTCGGCGGCTTTGTTTTTGCCGTTCGTCGAATGGGGAATGACAAACTCTTATCAAGCAAGATAATTATTTATTAAACGTCGGTACACGACGTTGTCGTACGAATGTCAACGGTGTTCGCATGGTCGATGACCGTTGATATAGTTGACTTCAACTGGTTAAGGAGGGTGCGCACATGCCGCAGACGACATACATTCGCCGCGTTGCCGCGCGCGCCCTGTATATGGCTCGGAGCCGCATATGAGCGGGTATGTTCACGGCTCCGGGAGAGACGACGCACAGCTAAATAATCGACCGCAAAGCAGGTTCCCTAAAATTCCGGGCTTGAGCACGGCTGGGCAATCGCCGTCCGTCGTGCATCGATACCGTTGTTATCCGATTTTGGTTCGAGAGGGGAACCGTCATGGCTGAAGAATTTGATTTCCATCCGATGTGGGAGAGCCTCGGCATGAATCTTGCCGACCACGACATGCTGCTGGGCGCCGTGGGCCAGATGTACGGTGATATGTTCCTGACGCAGAACAATCGCCCCAAGTCCACGTCCTACCTGGATTTTGTCGCCACCAACATCCACAGCGGCCGTATTAAGGAGATGCTCGACAAGAAGGAGGCCGGCGAGGCCACCAAGATCGTCGGTTCGTTCTGCGTGTACGTGCCCGAGGAGATCGTACTTGCCTGTGACGGTATTCCCGTGGGCCTGTGCTCGGGTGCCGATTGGGCAACCGATAAGGTCGAGGAGCACCTGCCGCGCAACACCTGTCCGCTTATCAAGAGCTTTGCCTGCTTTAAGCTAGGCGAGGTCTGCCCCTACATTGAGTCGAGTGACTTGGTGGTAGGCGAGAACACCTGCGATGGCAAGAAGAAGGCCTACGAGTTCTTTGCAACGCAAAAGAACATGTACGTCATGGATATTCCCAATGTACACGACGAGTCGACGCTCGTGACCTGGAAGGCCGAGGTCAAGAAACTCGCCGCCAAGATCGAGGAAGAGTGCGGCGTCACGATTACGCCTGAGCGTCTGAAGGCCGCCATCCACGCCGTCAATGAGAAGCGTCGCGCCCTGCAGCGCCTCGCTGCCACGCGCGCTGCCGACCCTGCGCCCATCAGCGGTCTCGACAGCCTGCTGACCGTTCAGGCCGCCTTTATGGACGACACGCCGCGTCTGACCGGAGCCATCAACGATATGGCGGCTGAGTGCGAGCAGCGTGTCGAGGCCGGCGAGGGCGTGGCGCCCAAGGGGACCAAGCGCATCCTGTACACCGGTACGCCCATGGCCGTGCCCAACTGGAAACTATTCAACCTCATCGAGAAGGCCGGCGGCGTCGTGGTGGGCGAGGAGTCCTGCACGGGCTCGCGCTACTACAAGGACCTGGTCGACGAGTCCGGTGAGACTGTCGACGAGATGCTCGATGCCATCGCCGAGCGCTACTTTAAGATCAACTGCGCCGTCTTTACGCCCAACGACCAGCGCATGAAGGACATCATCCAGATGGCGCACGACCTGCATGCCGACGGCATCGTCGACGTGGCCTTGCAGTTCTGCACACTCTACGAAATGGAGTCCTTCGCCGTGGAGAAAGCTGCCGAGGAGGCCGGCATTCCGTTTATGCATATCACCACCGACTACGCCGGCGAGGACGCGGGGCAATTGCAGACGCGCATTGAAGCTTTCTTGGAAACCATTTAGGGCTATTCGTCCCGGCGGCTTCCCCAGGCACCCGATCTTGCCGTTCAAACCGTCGCTTGCGTACCAAAGTACGCGGTGCTCCTCATTTCAAGACTTTAGTCTGCTGGCCGCGCAGCGGCCAGCTTTGAACCACCCGCTAC
>UQZH01000043.1 GCA_900545445.1 uncultured Collinsella sp.
ACGCCGGGCCGACTCGCTTCGGATGGGGCTCTACACCAACTTTCTCGACACTACCGCACATTCTATTGGCTCCTGCGAAGATCGGAGCGGGTATGTTTGCTGCCAAGTCCTACACCAGCCGTCATTACATTGCGATTGTTGCCATGGCCTGCCTATGCGTTTTGCTGGGCGGGCCTTCTTATGCCGCGGGCGCGGAGAGCCTCATCATCGCGGGCGCGACGTACTACGAGCCGGGCGTATCGGGCCCCGGCTGGGCCTGGACCGATGCCGACCACCTGGAGCTTAACGGCTACGCGGGCGAGGCCATCGGCGCCGAAGGCGACCTGGTGCTGACGCTTGCCGGGCAGAACTCCGTGACGGAGTCGCATGCGCCCGATGCGGACATCACGCTGTGCGGCATGGAGGTGTGGGGCAACCTGACGCTTCGCGGTACCGGGACCCTGACGGCGACGGGTTCGCAGTGCGGGATCCACGTTTCGCAGGCACTCGTGGTGGACGGCTGCACCGTCGATGCCCGGGCAGACGGGGTCGATATTACGGACGAGGCGGTCGCCGGCGTGATCGCAGGCGACATGGCCGTGCGCGGCGGCGGGCGCGTCGTTGCCGCGTGTGCCGAGTCCGGAGCGGGCGTGCGCGCCTACGGCGTGTATCTGCAGGATGCGGGCCTTGGCGACGGTGCTGCCGGCTGCCGGCTTTCCGTCGACGCCTCGTGGCTCGATTCGGCCGGTGCCGATGGCGGCGTTGCGTGCACGGGCGGGTCGCTTGTGTCCGCGCGGTTTGTGACGCCCGCCGGCGGGGCCTTTGGTGCTAGTGGCGTGGTGAATGCCTCCGGTGCGGTGGCGCCGCATGTGGTGATTGAGCCCGATGCGGCCACGCCTCCGGCGGGGGAGACCGATGGAGACAACGTGCCTGGCGATAGCTCGAGCAAGTCTCCTGCCGATGCTAACCCCGCTGCCGGAGAGCTCACCACAGGGCCCACGGCAAATCCGGCGCTGAAACCCGCGGCCACAACAACCAAGACATCAACGACAGTAACCAAGACCACGGTCGCCAAGACCACTAAGCCCAAGACCGCTACCACGACAACCGCCACGCTCCCCAAGACCGGCGACAGCAACTGGATCACCGCTTCCGTGACGCTTTTCCTGCTTGGTACAGTGCTTCTAGCTGCCGCATGTCGCTGCTGAAGCACCCATTTCGATAAGCAATGTAGAGGACCATATTCGTAACGACGCATTAGTAGAATAGTTTATAACGACAATTGCTCAGGATTTATCTAACATGAACCACGAATCGGATCATACAGTTGACGCTGCCAAGAAAGAATTAAACGCCGACCTTCTTGAGCTGTTCGAGCGTTGCAGCTATCTGTACAACGAGGCATTTTATGCCAACACGGAACTAGCAATCCTTCGCAAACTGTCTAAAGCATCTTCCGACTATGAGAATGAAGTAATTTGCGCTGGCTGCTTCTTCAGCTTTACACAACTTGCATTAACCGAATCCTGTTTCATGAATTGCGCGCGGTTATTTGATACCAAAAGCGACGTCAGTATTGGGAAAGTGATAGAAGACGTCTCGTCTCATTCTGCTGAAATCGATGCACTTGCAATCTCCATATTCAGTGATCGACCAAACTTTGACATGCTTAATCCAATCGTTCACCCATTGGCAGAGGACGAGGAGCGTTTTTACCCCAAAGAAGTTGAGTCTCAACGCTCATATGAAAAACTGTTCGGAGATTATTACGAAATGGTTACCGTATATATAACCACTCATGACCTTTCCAATTTGTGGAAAAAACGACTCAACGGTCTCAGTAAACTAACTGACATGCTTCGCGATCAGCGAAATAAAGTTTTCGCCCATAGCGACATAGAAGCACTGAATTATGATGAGCTTGTTAGGCGACTTCCTTTAACTTTCAGCGAAATTCAAAAACTAATCGACTTCGCACTCGATCTAACAATCGAATTATTCGCCAAAATTACTGGTATTGAAAAAGATCGATTGCCCAAGAACTACTGCGATATACAAGGCCTCCTAAAATATGCGGAGGTTGGCATGGAGGCTGTTGAGCAGCATTTGGGTAATCTATAGGATCCAAGCGCCTGCAAGTAGTTAAGCATGCGGGCGCTTGAATCGGAAGACGATCCTTGACATAAAGTCCGACCTTCGCACAATGACGGTTTTCCATGCCAAAAAGACACTGAAGTGTGAGGTGGTTCAAATCTCAGTAATACAAATAATCAGCAGTTCAGGTCTTATGGGAATAATTCAATT
Organism: uncultured Collinsella sp.; assembly: GCA_900545445.1. Taxonomy (GTDB): domain Bacteria; phylum Actinomycetota; class Coriobacteriia; order Coriobacteriales; family Coriobacteriaceae; genus Collinsella. The sequence goes on from UQZH01000043.1 coordinate 2,284, forward strand.
CGCATCACGTTGCATCTAGGCGGCTGTTTATACTTGGACGTAAACACTAAGGAGGCAGCAATGCTTTGGAGCTATGTTCAGCTAGACGACGGCACTCAGTTTGCCTACTCAGAAACACGAGATGACGGGACCGTTCGCGTGGCCGTCGAGCGCCCGGTTGATTTTGGTTTTGACCATGCAGAATGCTTTCTACCTGCGGTCAAATGGTTTAACGTCGAAGGATTTTCTACTGACGATCTGGATTTTTTGACCGAGTTCGTTAGATCAAACGCTCCGTTTATCTTCGAGCTTGCAGAACGGCAAAAAGCCGGACCGGCGGTGGCATAATGCCTCGAATTCTTGTTTTTGGACAGTATGTTCTGTTCTTTTGGATTGCAGAAAATGGCGAGCCCGTTCACATCCATGTAGGAGTAAAGAGGGCAGCTGCAAATTCGACTAAGTTTTGGCTCACTAAAAATGGTGGATGCACACTTGCGAACAACGAGAGCAAGATTCCGGCTAAGGATCTCAGGGATCTTTCAAAACTAATCACCATGAACCATCGATACATTTGTGACAAGTGGCGCGAAACCTTTGGTGATGATTCCCTGACATTCTATTGCTAAACCGCAATTGAGCCATAATTACGCTTGTCGACATATCCGCTGTCGGCTCTCGCGTGTTACCTCACTACGACGTTCATGAGGCATATCTATTTGGATCCTTCGCTCGTGGCGAGCAAACACCCGAAAGCGATATCGACTTGCGTCTAGTCTGCGACGACACGATGACGTTCGGCACGCTATATGAACTTTCGCTTGAGCTCGAGATGGAACTTGGGCGAAAGATTGACATAATCACCAACCCACCAGAGCTCATGCGCCCAGCCTTCCGCAAAAACCTCGAGCAGGATGAGGTGCGACTATATGAAGCGACGTAAACGGAACTTGAGCTAACGAGCATGGTTGCGAGGTTTCTAGGCACGGCTTGCATCGCTTCTCCTTCATTTATATGCTTGTTTTAGAGTTTGGCCGTAAGGCGCGACCAACGAAATCAAAAGAAGGCCTACCGAGAAGATCTTGGTCGCAGAGCACGACCAACGCAATCTAAAAAAATGCTCGCCGAGAAGACGCTTTCGATCGTTCTGGTTGGAGGCGTCTCTTTTTCATACGATATCGAGCCTGCAGTGGAGCCTGGAATAGAGTCGACGATTGTTTTTCGTAAACGAGTATCGCTCTAGCGATAGTATGTTAAGCTATCGTTAGAGCGATACCAATTAGGAGGCTCACATGGTACTATGGCATGGATCTCAGAAGATTATTGAGGTTCCCCAGTTTGGCCTGGGGAAAGTCCATAACGACTATGGACAGGGATTCTATTGCACAGAGAGCCTTGATCTTGCAAGGGAATGGGCGTGTTCGGGAGACGCCGATGGCTTCGCAAATCGATATGAACTCGATATGGCGGACCTCAACGTTCTCGACCTTTTATCACCGCACTATTCAGTTCTACATTGGATAGCGTTGCTCGTTGAGCACCGTTCCTTTCGTAAGGACACTGCTATCGCCGTAGGAACATGTGAATATCTCCACGACCATTACTTACCTAGTACCGAAGCTTACGATGTGATTAGAGGATGGCGCGCAGATGATTCGTACTTTAGCTATGCCAGGGCGTTTGTAAACAATACAATCACTGTCGAACAGTTGAGTCGTGCCATGAAGCTCGGCAACCTAGGGGAGCAGATCGTGCTCAAAAGCGAGCGCGCGTTTAAGAACATTCGTTTTGCTGGATTTGAACGTGCGCCGCAAGCTCTGTATGGTCCATTGGCCAAGGAGCGAGATGAGGCGGCAAGGGCGCAGTATCGGGAGTTACTTGCCGAAAACCCGTTTGAGGGGATTCGTATCGTCGATATCGTTCGAGAGGGGATGATGGGAGATGACCTGCGCCTACAGTGAAATGTATCTCGAGGACGCCATGAGAACGCTAGGTGAGGCAGTCGATTTCGCCCTCTGTGACCAAGGGTTGAATCCACTTGAATTGACGGCAATCCTTTCGAACTCTCTTGAGATGAAGCAATTTGAGCGCGGTGTGCCACGCGTTGTCTGCGGCATGTCAGGCGACGAGCTCGCGTGTGAAATTATCGCCCGTGCGGGACTAAAACCCGCCGAATGCAGGGCGATTTATCCCTTCGATCGTTCCCCGGAATACTGGGCGGGCTGGGTTTTGGCCTATACGCAATGGACGAGCTGCTTGGGTTTTAGCGACCTATTCGAAGTCGCCCCGCTCGATTGGATTATCGGGTCGTACCATCCGCTTCACGAAGCACCCGAAGATAAATTCGCTGAGCTTGTCATCAATAAATGGAACAAGGTCCAGGCAGACAGAAAAGGTCTCAAGGCAGCGCGTAAGGCGACCGGACTGACACAAAAACAGCTCGCAAGCCAATCGGGAGTTAAACTCCGCGCTATACAGCTATACGAACAGAACCAGCTCGACCTGCGCCGCGCCTCGGTCTCCTCGGCATTGGCGCTCGCAAATGCCCTAGACTGCGCCATCGAAGACCTCATCTGGCAACCGATCGCTCTGGAGTACGATTCGCAGACTATTTCGTCTGTAAAGCTATAGAGGAGTCAGACATGCCTTGGAGCTATGTTCAACAAGATGACGGCGCTGATTGCGTTGCTCAAGAAGATCAATCAACTGCGCACTTGGCAAATTCAGCATCACCGATTTTGCTCGACGGCGTCACGTCGATCGACGAAGCTATTCGGCTGACCATTGAGGGTATGCCCAACGCACTGAGGCTCTTGGAGAACTCATGATGGCGAACACGAAGCGGGGCACGCATCCGTTCGCGCCGCTCGTGCTCGACGATGCCGGTTCGCTCGAAGCTATGGCCGCGGCTGTGATGCGTCTACACAGCACGCTGATGACCGTCGGGCGCTGCTATACGACCGACGCCGCGGGCGACCGTGCCGCACTTGAGCTTGGACGCGTCGAGTCCGTGCTTGCGGGTGCATTCTGTACGATATTCGGCCAATCGCCGGCCGATCGCTTCGCAGAAATCTTTGACCAGGTTACCTACGTGGCCGATCACATGGTTAAGGACCACATCTTTGAGGACGGCAACAAACGCACCAGCCTTGTCTTTGCATTGTCCGTCCTAAGGTTCGCCGGCACTCCGGTCATACTGTCCGACAGCTCCGAGCCCAAAGATAACCAGTACTACGCCTGGATCCAGGACCTCGTTTCCGGAATCCGCTATCGCGCCGATCTCGCGGAAGAGCTTAGGCGAAATTACGTTGTGTGTCACGACTGCGCTTCGCCCGTATAGAATCAAACCATCCGCACGCTGGTAATTGAATGGATTGGACACCGCATGGAACTCCCCAGCACTCTTTGCAGCAATGTGTACGACTTCGCGTTTTGCCCCGAGCCCTGCTACGACCGTCTGGTCGACCTCGCCGACCCCGAGGACTGGGGTCCCAGCAACCGCATCCTCAAAAACTACCTGTCGTTTTCGTTTAGCCGCGCGGTGTTCCTCACCGAGCGCGACGTGGACCAGACCGCACCGTCCAACCTGCCGCTGGTGTTTGACGACGACCGCTGCCTGTTTAACACCGGCCTGTACACACGCCGTTACGAGACTATCTACGGCCTATTTGAGCCCAACACCGAGCCCGATGCGCGCCAGCGCTGGTTTTTGAAGGGCTTCTTTAAGGAAAGCGACCCCATGCTGGTCTCGTTTGAGTACCTGCCGTGCCGCGTGCGCTTTGCCGAGGACCCCTCCGAACTGGTCTTTGACTACCGCCTTCCCATCCGCTCCAACATCGACCACATTCTGGGCGACGAGGAAAACCTTACGCGTATTCCCGCCAGCCTGATGGGGGAGGGCAACTCGCTGCTGCTGCGCCGTGCCTTTGAGGGCGCCGTCGTCGAGGCCGCCCGCCGCGCCGCAGCCAACTACACGCTCGCGGTGCCGCAGTTCTACGGCGGCCGGATCCAGCTACTCCTACCGCTGTGCCTGACCGGCGACAAGCCCGAGCTGGCGCTGACCATCCAGCGCGAGGATGGCTTCTACGCCGCGCGCACCTGTCTCACGCTCGACATGGCCTACAACAACGCACGACTTATCTGCCGCCCCGAGACCTCGTGGATAAAGCGGTAAATGGTGGTTTAGCTGCTGGTTTGCTGGTTAGGGCGCTTGCCATGGCGCGGCCGACGCCCACGAATTTACAATCGAGGGCAAAAAGTTCTTGGTAAACCACGCGCGGCTATGATAGTATCTCTTTTGCCGAAAGGCGACGGGCGATTGGCTCAGGGGTAGAGCATATCCTTCACACGGATGGGGTCACAAGTTCGAATCTTGTATCGCCCACCATCTAAAGCATAGGTCAGAGGTGTTAAGCCTCTGACCTTTTTCTTTTTGACACCAAATCTGACACCAAAATCGAATCGATAATTTTAAACGCGGTTCTAGCTGATTTCTCCTGAACTGGCGTCATCGCGCGTTTTGCATAAAGCTCATGCGATCTTTCATTGAATTTGCCATGGGATTCACGCACAAATGTGGAGATAGGGACCACGGCCCCAGAACGCCTGCCAGCAGATTTGTGCCACACGGCGATCTTTAGGCGAAATGCGTCAAGCTATTTGTCGGCATTTGGTCAGCTTCCGGTACTTACCGGCATGATGCCGCCATTGATAATCGGTCTACCTGCAAACATAACGGCACGCAGCCAAAGCTAGGGGAGGCCCATATGGACGAGATCGTCTACGCAAACACCGCATTCCGCTACTGGCGCTGTCCACCGCAGGTCCGTGACCTCTACCCAAGACTGCCAAGCCCTGAAGACGGCTGGCGAGCCCTATCTCAATCGCCCTTTGTAGTCGACGTCCTCAAGACCCCGATTGTTACCGCAACAGTGCCAGGTGGCGTTAACTACCATTCGGGATTACGGACAACAATCCACTGTGATGATACTTCGGGGGTTGATAGCACGCTGGAAACCACGATGAGCTTTAGGGTTACCAATCCACTTGCGACGCTATTCACCATGGCGCGCTTTATGTCTCCAACCGATCTTGTCCTTGCCATGTACGAATTTTGCGGATGGTTCTCAGTCTTTGAGCCCACCGTAGCAGCAGAAGCGGAACTAGATAAAGCCAATGACGCTGCCGAGAATGCAACCACCGAATCCCTCTTTGACCTCGATGAAAGCCAAGACGAACCACAATGGAAACGCGTTTATGCGCGCATAAAAGTCAAAGAACAGGCAAATGCGAAGGGGTCCAACGGACAAAAGAAAATGAAGGAGGTCATAAGGCTAAAGGGCACTTCGCTCTGGATGAGGAAGCCGCTCATCGAATTACACGAGCTTCATGAGTACGCCAGTAAGATGAAAAGACGAAAGTGGGGTACGAAGTTTTACAACGCCGCTCAGCTGGTGACAGGTATAGCAGCTTCTCCGCTTGAGGTTGCAGGAATTTTATTGCTATCGCTTCCTCGCTCTCGCGGCGGTGCCGGCTTTCGAAACATATATATTAACGACCTTACGCCGCTTACCGCAGCGGCTCAGAGCATTGCGGGGCAAAGAGTCTGCTACGGGGATATCGTGATCGTGAATCCCACCATAATGAAGGCGGGCATCGTGGAGATTCAGGGAGAGGTCATCCACGGATCAGGCGCCGTGCTCGACCACGATGCCAAACGCATGACGGCGCTGCAAAGTATGGGGTATGACGTCTTCTTGGTTACGCAAGACATGCTTAACGATGCCGAGCAGCTTGATGCAATCGTGCGGAGTCTTTGCTCGCGCCTGGAATTGCGCTATAGGTGTAAAACTAAGGCGCAAAAGACGACGGAAATTGAGTTACGAGCCAACATCCTATGTAACTGGCTGGAAATCGGTCGTTAGACGGGTGCCCTGCTCACTTCCGGACGCCCTCGGTCGGCTGCCCGCGATGCCGCCCCAGGAAAGTTTTTCCAAAATTGTCCTTGCATCGCCGGGGGAGTTCCCGTATAGTACTTTTTCGCACGGGGGCGTAGCTCAGCTGGGAGAGCGCTTGACTGGCAGTCAAGAGGTCAGGGGTTCGATCCCCCTCGTCTCCACCCGAGCATTGAATGAGGCTCCAACGCAAGTTGGGGCCTTTTTTCATATAGGAAAACAAGGTCAAAGGCGGCACCATGATCCTCCTGGTCGACAAGATCGAAAAAAGCTTCGGCGCGCGCGTCCTCTTTAGCGGCGCATCCTTCCAAATCAACCCCGGCGAGCGCTTCGCACTCGTGGGCCCCAACGGCGCTGGCAAAACCACCATGCTCAAGATCATCATGGGCATCGACAGTCCCGATGCCGGCCAGGTCCAGTACGCCAAGGACTGCCAGGTAGGCTACCTAGAGCAGGAAACTAATCTGGAGCAAAAGGACACCACCATCCTTGCCGAGGTCATGGCCGCCGCCAAGGAAATCCGCCGCATGGGCGAGCGCGCCAACGAGCTGCAGGCCCAGATCACCGAGCTCTCCGATCAGGGCAAGGACGTCGACGCACTCCTCAACGAGTATGGCCAGGTCCAGGACCGCTTTGAGCACCTGGGCGGCTACGAGCTCGAGAGCAACGCCCGCAAGATCCTTTCCGGCCTGGGCTTTAAGGTCACCGACTTTGAGCGCCCGTGCTCCGAGTTCTCGGGTGGCTGGCAGATGCGCATCGCACTCGCCAAGCTATTCCTGCGCCACCCCGACCTGCTGCTTCTGGACGAGCCTACTAACCACCTGGACCTCGAGAGCGTCCAATGGCTGCGCGGCTTTATCGCCAACTACGACGGCGCCGTCCTCATCGTCAGCCACGACCGCGCCTTTATGGACGCCTGCGTCGACCACGTCGCCGCTCTCGAAAACCGTCGCGTGACCACCTACACCGGCAACTACAGCAGCTACCTCAAGCAGCGCGAGGACAACCTGGAGCAGATGCGCGCCAAGCGTGCCGCTCAGGAGCGCGACATCGCCCACATGCAGGTCTTCGTCGACAAGTTCCGCTACAAGCCCACCAAGGCTGCCCAGGCTCAGGAGCGCATCCGCAAGATCGAGCAGATCAAAAAGGAGCTTGTCATCCTGCCCGAGGGCCACAAGCACATCGACTTTAAGTTCCCCGACCCGCCGCGCTCCGGCGACATGGTCGTGGGGCTCGAGGGCGTCTCCAAGTCCTACGGCAAAAAGCACATCTACAGCGATATCGACCTCAAGCTCTACCGCGGCGAGCATGTGGCGCTCGTCGGCCCCAACGGCGCCGGCAAGTCTACCCTCATGAAGATCCTCGCCGGTCTGGAGCCGCCAACTACCGGCACGCGTGATCTGGGCACCAACGTGGGCGTGGCCTACTACGCCCAGCACGCACTCGAGGGCATGACCGAGTCCAATACCGTCCTGCAAGAGATCGACACCGTCACGCCCAAATGGACCGTGCCGCAGCAGCGCAGCCTGCTGGGCGCCTTCCTGTTTAGCGACAACGATTCCATCGAGAAGCAGGTCCGCGTCCTCTCCGGCGGCGAAAAGGCGCGTCTGGCACTGGCCAAGATGCTTGTGGCCCCCGAGGCGCTCCTGTGCCTGGACGAGCCCACCAACCACCTGGACATCGACTCGGTGGACATGCTCGAGAACGCCCTGCAAAACTTCCCCGGCACCATCGTGCTGATCAGCCACGACGAGCACCTGGTACGCGCCGTGGCCAATCGTGTGATCGACATCCGCGACGGCAAGGTCACGGTCTACGACGGCGACTACGACTACTACCTCTACAAGTGCGAGGACCTCGCGGCCCGCGCCGCCGCCGAGACAGCAGGGGAGAGCGTGCCTGTCGCGGCCAAGTCCGCCAAGGTCACCGCGGCCCAGCCCGATGCGCCCGCCGCCGCTTCCAAACCTGCCGAGGGCAAAAAGACCAAGGAGCAAAAGCGTGCCGAGGCCCAGGCCCGCGCTGCGCTCAACAAAAAACTCAAGGGCGTGCGCAACCAGCTCAAGAAGATCGAGGCAGAGCTCGACAAAAAGCGTGCCCGCTATGACGAGCTTATGGAATTGATGGCAAGTGAAGAGCTTTATGCCGATCAGGACAAGTTCAACGCCGCGCTGGGGGAATATAACGGCCTTAAGCAGGAGCTGCCCAAGCTCGAGGACGAATGGCTGGAGCTTTCCACCCAGATCGAAGAGGAGACCGCGCGTGAACTCTCGTAAGGCCGCCGCCGTTGCGATGATCATCATCGCCATCGCCTGTCGCATCTGCGGCATCTTTATGAGCGCAATGACCGTTCTGCTGTGCTTTAGCGGCCTCACCGCCAAGCTGCAGATCGTTGGCTTTGTCGTTGAGCTTTCGCGTGCACTGCCGAGCGCCATCGCCGGCTACGGCGTCATCACGTCGCCTTTTGGCGGTGTGTTCCGCCTGGATTATGCTATCGTCGCTGTGATCCTGTTTGTAATTGACTACCTGCTCACGCGCGCCTCGCGCCGCGTCCGCTAGGGGAGCGTTATGTCCAGCAGCTACATCATGAACCTGCTCGCCAGTGCCGTTGCCGTCATCGTTGGCATCGTGATCCACGAGAGCGCGCACGCCGCCGCAGCCTGGGCGCTCGGCGACAAAACGGCTCGCTCGCGCGGCCGCGTCTCGCTCAACCCGCTCAACCATATCGACCCGTTTGGCACCATCATCCTGCCGCTGCTCATGCTCGCCGCAGGCGGTCCCGTGTTCGCCTTCGCCAAGCCCGTGCCCGTCTACCTCAACAACCTCAAGCACCCCAAGCGCGACGAGGTCCTGGTGAGCGTAGCCGGCCCCACATCGAACATCGCGCTCGCGTGCCTGGCCGCAGCCCTCATGCACCTGACCTACGGCAACCTCTACACCAGTATGTCCTTTGCCGTAGCGTCGCAAATCATGAACTTTGGCGCTACGTTTATCGTGGTCAACCTATCGCTTGCGTTCTTTAACCTCATTCCGATTCCGCCGCTTGACGGCTCGTCGATCATCGTGCCGTTCCTCAAAGGTAAGGCGCTCGCCAACTACTACCACCTGCAGCAATACGCCATGCCCATACTCATCATCGTGCTGTATCTGCTGCCCATGTGGACCGGCATCGATGTAATCGGCCGCTATTTCGACGTTACCGTGTATCCGCTTGCTGAGCAGCTGCTCAACTTCGCAATCGCCGGCATCTAAGGTAAACTTACAGGTCGACCGTGCAAAACTGTCGCAATATGCACCCAAACCGCGCCGCGAAGGCGCCGTCAAAGGAGGTCGAAGATGTCGTATCGCGTGTCGACGCAGGTCTACAGCGGACCGTTCGACCTGCTGCTGCAGCTGGTAACCCGCCAAAAAGTAGATATTGGCGCCATCTCCATCAGCGAGGTGGCCGAGCAATACCTTGCCGAGGCCGAGCGCATCGAAGCACTGGACCTGGACGTGGCGAGCGATTTTTTGCTGGTCGCGGCAACCCTTTTGGACATCAAGGCTGCCTCTCTGGTGCCGCAGGAGGCCCCACGCAAAGCCGATGAAGACGATGACGAGTTCGACGAAGATCTCGAGGAGCTCAGCGCGCTCGACGGCGACGCCCTGCGCGAGGTCCTGATCCAGCGCCTGATTGCCTACAAGCAGTTTAAGGGCGCGGCTGCGGCCCTCGGTGCCCGCATGCAGGCCGAAAGCCGTATGCATCCGCGTGTGGCCGGTCCCGACCCGGAGTTCCTAGGCCTTATGCCCGACTACCTTGCCGGCATTACCCTGCGCGGTCTCGCCGTCATCTGTGCCGACCTGGACGGCAAGCGCCAGACCTTCTTGCTGGAGGCCGAGCATGTGGCGCCGCATCGCGTACCGCTCGACCTGACCGTGGCCTCAGTCGACCGCTTTACCATGGCGCACCAAACCTGCACCTTCCGCGAGCTGTTGGACGGCGATGCCACCACCGAGCAGCTCGTCGTCACCTTCCTGGCCATGCTGGAGCTCGCCAAGCGCGGCTCGCTCACGCTGAGCCAGGACGAGATCTTTGGAACCATCCGCATCAACCGCGTCGAGGGCGCCGAGGCCTATGTGCCCGGCGAGGGCCCCGAGCTCACCGAATAGGAGCCGCAACCATGTCAACCCTTTCCACGCTAGAGGCAAACAGCCTCAAAGGTGCCCTCGAGGCGCTGCTGCTGGTGTCGAGCGACCCGGTGAGTGCGCCCGCGCTGGCTGGTGCGCTGGATATCGCCCCCGGCGAGTGCGCATCGCTGCTCGCCGAGCTCAAGGTTGAGTACGAGGAGGCCAACCGCGGCTTTCAGCTGCGCGAGGTCGCCGGCGGCTGGCGCCTGTTTACGCACCCCGCCTACCACGACGTGGTCGAGGCCTACGTGTTGAGCTGGGACACGCAAAAGCTGTCGCAGGCGGCACTCGAGACCCTGGCCGTCATCGCCTACCACCAGCCCGTGACGCGCGAGGTGGTCAAGGGCATCCGCGGCGTCAACTCCGACGGCGTCATCGCGTCGCTCGTGGACAAGGGCCTGGTGCGTGAGCTCGGCCGCGACCCCCAGCGCGGTCAGGCCATCATCTACGGCACGACCAACGCCTTCTTGGAAAAGTTCGGTCTGCGCTCCACCCGCGACCTGCCCGACCTGGAGCAGTTTGCCCCCGACGAGCAGTCGCGTCAGTTTATCCGCGAGCGCCTGAGCGGCCGCAGTATTCAGTCCACGCTCGAGGAGCAAGCCGAGGACCTGGACGAAGAGCGCGAACTGCTCGATACCGATGTTGAAGATGTTGAGGCAGTCGGCAGCGAGGAATCCCGAGCCACCGACGACACTGCGGAGGATACGCATGACGAGGACTAACGAAGCAGGGGAGACGCGCGCCATGGGCAACGCAGTACCCGCGACCGATGCCCAGCCCGTCTATCCGCACACCATGCGCCTGCAGCGTTTTTTGGCGCGCGCGGGCGTGGCGAGCCGCCGCGGCTCGGAGGACCTGATGACCGCCGGCCGCGTGACCGTCAACGGCCAGGTCGCGACCGAACTGGGTACCAAGGTCGATGTCGACCGCGATCAAATCGAGGTCGACGGCATGCCCGTCAAGCTCAACCAGGGCGCCGTGTACTTGATGCTCTACAAGCCGACCGGCTACCTCACCACCATGAGCGACCCGCAGGAGCGCCCTTGCGTGGCCGATCTGGTCCCGCGCGACCGCTTTCCGGGGCTCTTCCCGGTGGGCCGCCTGGACCGCGACACCACGGGCCTTTTGCTCTTTACCACCGACGGCGATCTGTCGCAGGACCTGCTGCACCCCAGCAAGCACGTCTACAAGACCTATCAGGCGCTCGTGGACGGCGAACTGTCCGACCGCGATCTCACGCCACTCCGCCGTGGCATCGAGCTCGACGACGGCCTATGCCAGCCGGCAATCTGCCGCGTCATCACCGCACGCGAGGCCGAGGCCGTAGCTCCCCAGGGCGTCAAGCCCGGCACCACCGCCGTGGAGGTCATCATCCGCGAGGGTCGTAAAAACCAGGTCAAGCGCATGCTGAGCAAGATTCACCATCCCGTGATCCGCCTGCACCGCTGCAACTTTGCCGGCCTGGAGCTCAAGGACGTGGCCAAAGGCTCGTGGCGCGAACTCTCCGACCGCGAGGTGCAGATCCTCAAAAGCGGTGGCATCCCTCCCAAGCAGGCCAGCGCCATACGCGGCGGCAAGCCCCAAGACACGCCTGCCAGCCGCACGCGTCACCACGGCAGCCACGGCTCCGCACCCAAGCGCAACACCTACCGCGAGCGCTACACCGGCTAGGCAACCCGCCGCGCCCCAACGCCCGCGAACCATACCAGCACGTCAATCATCGAAAGGAAGCATTGCATGATCGTCGCCATCGACGGCCCCGCCGGTTCCGGCAAGTCCACCATCGCCAAGGAGATCGCCCGCCAGCTGGGCTTTAACAAGCTCGACACGGGCGCCATGTATCGCGCCGTCACATTCGCCGCGCTCGACCGCGGCATCGACCTGGACGACGAGGCGGCCATCGACGCCCTCGCCGAGCAGATCGAGATTCGCTTTACCAACGGCACCGGCGAAGACACGCGCCTGACCATCGACGGTAAGGATGCCTCGGCTGCCATCCGCACCCCGCAGGTCGACGCCAATGTGTCCAAGGTCTCGGCCTACCCGGGCGTGCGCGCCGCCATGCTCATCCACCAGCGTCGTGCCGCCGAGGACCGCGACATCGTCGCCGAGGGTCGAGACATCGGCACCGTCGTGTTCCCCAACGCGCAGGTCAAGGTGTTCCTGACCGCCGACCCGCGTGAGCGTGCCCGCCGCCGCGTGCTGCAGCGCCACCAAAACGATTCCCAGCCGCTCAGCACAGCGCAGCTCGAAGCCGAGGTCGACGAGACCCTCGACGCCCTTAGGCAGCGCGACAAGCTTGACAGCAGCCGCGAGGTCGCCCCGCTCGTGCCCGCCGAGGACGCCGTGCACGTCGACTCCACCGCCCACACCATCGACGAGGTCGTCTCGATAATCGAGGACCTTATCAACCAAAGGAGGTAGCCCATGCGCCTGTTTCAGCAGACGCCCGAGGACTATTACAACGCCCCCTACGCCGAGTTTCCAGCGCTCATCCGCGGCACCGTCGTCGTAGTCATGGCCATCCTTTGGGCCTTCTCCAAGCTCATGTGGCGCTGGAAGGTCGAGGACGCCGATCTTCTGTTTGAGCGCCAGGAAGGCCGCGGCAGCGTGGTCATCTGCAACCACACCTCGATGGCCGAGCTCTTGGCCGTGGAGACGGCGCTGTTCTTTGGGGGCCGCCGCATTCGTCCCATCTTTAAGTCCGAGTTCGCCAAGAGCAAGATTGTGCGCTGGGCCTTTAGCCGCGTTGGCGGCATCCCCGTCGAGCGTGGTACTGCCGATATGAAGTGCCTGCGCGCCGCCCAGCATGCGCTGCAGCGCGGCGAGGACGTCCTGATCTTCCCCGAGGGCACACGCATCCGCTCGCGCGAGATCAAGCCCGAGGTCCACGGCGGCTTTGCGCTCATCGCCCAGATGGGCAAGGCGCCCGTCAACCCGCTCGCCATCTGCGGCTGGTCCGACATCACGCCCGCAGGCAAAAAGCTCATGCGTCCCAAGAAGTGCTGGATCCGCGCCGGCAAGGCCGTCTCGCTTTCCGACGCACCGGCTGGGCTTAAGCGCACGGAGCGCCTGGAATGGTTTGAGTCCGAGGCCATGAACCGCGTCTACGCTATGCGAGACGAGCTGTGCGCCGAGCATCCGGGCAGGTTCTAGCCATGAGCGAGAACGTTACGAACACTGCCGCGACCGCGTCCGACCAGGCAACAGCGACTACCATCGAGATCGCAGCACACGCCGGCACTTGCTACGGCGTACAGCGTGCGCTCGATATGGCGCTGGCCGCCGCGCCGCAGGCAGGGGAGTGCACTCAGGTCCATACCTTGGGTCCGCTCATCCATAACCCCATCGTGGTGCGCGAGCTTGCTGAGGCAGGCGTTGGCCTGGCCGAGACCCTGGACGACGCAGCATCGGGTACCGTAATCATCCGCGCACACGGCGTAGTGCCACAGGTGATCGATGCTGCCCGCAAGCGCGGCCTCAACGTGGTCGACGCCACCTGCCCTTACGTCAAGAAGGTCCACGTGGCCGCAGAGCGGCTGGTACGCGAGGGCTATCGCGTGGTGGTCGTGGGTGAGCCGGGGCATCCCGAGGTCGAGGGCATTCTGGGCCACGCCGGCACTGATGCGCAGGTCGTGAGCTGTGCCGCCGACGCCAGCGCCTTGTCGCTCAAGGGCAAGGTAGGCCTCGTCGTGCAGACCACCCAGACCGCGCAGAACCTCGCCGAGGTCGTGGCAGCTATCACCCCGCGCGTGCAGGAGCTGCGCGTGATCAACACCATCTGCGCCGCCACGAGTGAGCGTCAACAGGCAGCAGCCACACTTGCCAACCGCTGCGACTGCATGGTCGTGGTGGGCGGCAAGAACTCAGGCAACACCCGCCGCCTGGCTCAGATTTGCGCAGACGCCTGCGAGCGCACGTATCACATCGAGGAAGCTTCCGAGCTCCAGGCCGCGTGGTTTACCGACGCTCACCACATCGGCATCACTGCCGGAGCCTCCACCCCACAAGAACACATCGAACGCGCCGTCACGCGCATCAAGGAGCTTTGCCGCTAACCATGGACCAGACCGTACCCGCATACGCCGCCGAGGTGGCCGATTACGGGCGCAGCCGCGACCCCGAGCCGGGTGAGGGCGCGCTCGTTAAGAACGTGCGTCCCGAGTCGCCCGCATGGGATGTGGGTATCGAGCCGGACATGCGCGTGCTCACGGTCAACGGCGAGCAGCTCACCGACATGATCGTATGGCTTTGGGAGGCCGACGATGATACCGTCGACCTCGAGGTTTTCGACCCGCGCGACAACACCGTCACCTCCGTCGAGCTCGACCGCTTCCCGGGCGAGGACTGGGGCCTGGAGTTCGACGGCCCCATCTTTGACGGCATGCGAACATGTGTGAACGCTTGTGTGTTCTGCTTTATGACCATGCTGCCCAAGGGCGGCCGCTCCACGCTCTACATCCGCGACGACGACTATCGTCTGAGCTTTTTACAGGGCAACTTCGTCACGCTGACCAACCTTTCCGACGAGGACGTGCAAAACGTCATCCAACGCAACATGAGCCCTATGAACGTGTCGGTCCATGCCGTGAGCCCCGACGTCCGCCGTCGTATGATGGGCCGCAACGCCCAGCGCGGCATGGACGTACTCGAGGCCATCATGGCCGCCGGCATCGAGATTCACGCGCAGATCGTGTTGTGCCCCGGCATGAACGACGGCGAGGAGCTGGAAAAGACCCTGCGCTTTTGCGAGGAGCACGAGCAAATCACAAGCCTGGGCATTGTGCCGCTCGGTTTTACCAAGCATCAGAACCGCTTTAGCTGGTCATACAGCGATAAGCCCGAACTGGCGCGCGAAACCATTGCCATGATCCGTCCCTACCAGGACCGCGCCTTCGAGCGTTTTGGCCGACACACCTTCCAGATGAGCGACGAGTTCTACCTGGACGCCGGCATCGATCCGCCCGAGGCGGACTTTTACGACGGCTATCCGCAGTACTACGACGGTATCGGCATGATCCGCTCATACCTAGACGAGACGGACGATGTGCTTGCCGCCGACGCCGAGCGCCTGTGCCGCGTCCGCGCTGGCATCGCCGAGCGCAGCCAGCACCTGCTGTGCCTCTCGGGCGCCAGCGCACGCGACACCGTGGCACGTTTCGTGGAATCGCCGCAGGGGCTCGCCGGCACCGTCACGGCCATCAAGAATCGCTACTTTGGCGGCAACGTGGACGTGACCGGCCTCATCGTC
>UQZH01000044.1 GCA_900545445.1 uncultured Collinsella sp.
CGCACGTCTGGCGAATCTGCTGGTGGCGAACGGCGTGAAGACGTTCAACGCCTTGGCGGTTACCCCGGACCTGCAAGGCATGAAACGCCTCGATCCGGACGGCACATGGCAGCGCATCTACAACAGATACGCGTTCATCAGCATCAACATCGTCGATAAGCCGGCGGAGAAACCATTCAAGCTCTCCGCCAACGATGCGTATACGATTACCGTGACTCCTGAACAGCTGGAACGGTTGGGAGTGACCTACGTACTTTCAACGAACGATCTGAACAAGCGCAGGTTCGACGGGTATCGTTTCGTGAAGATCGGCGAGACGGTCAGCGGGGAGACGCCGTACGAAGTGCAGCGGATTAACTAATCCCAAGTCGAGTTCTCGATTGCTGCAGGCAGGGAGCGGGGAGAACGGCTCCGTTCGCCCCGCCGGGACTTGGCGTACATACAACGGCAAGGCTAAGATAAAGTTCTATGTCTGAAGAACTTTTCACTCCCAAGAACATCATCGTGACCGGTGGCTGCGGTTTCATCGGATCGAATTTCGTGCATTACGTGGTCGACAACCATCCGGACGTGCACGTGACCGTGTTGGACGCTTTGACCTACGCGGGCAACATCGCGAATATCGCGGGCCTGCCGGAGGACCGCGTCGAGTTCGTGCACGGCAACATCTGCGACGCGGAGCTGCTGGACGAGCTGGTCCCCGGCCACGACGCGATCGTGCACTACGCCGCCGAGAGCCACAACGACAACTCCATCGCCGACCCGGAGCCGTTCCTGCGCACCAACGTCGAGGGCACCTTCCGCCTTCTGGAGGCCGTCCGCAAGTATGGCATCCGCTACCACCACGTCTCCACCGACGAGGTCTACGGCGACCTGGCGCTCGACGACCCCGCCAAGTTCACCGAGGAGACTCCGTACCACCCGTCGAGCCCCTACAGCTCGACCAAGGCGAGCTCCGACATGCTCGTGCGCGCCTGGACCCGCACCTACGGGCTTCGCGCCACGATCTCCAACTGCTCCAACAACTACGGCCCCTACCAGCACGTGGAGAAGTTCATCCCGCGCCAGATCACCAACATCATCGACGGCGTCCGCCCCAAGCTCTACGGCCGCGGCGAGAACGTCCGCGACTGGATCCACACCGAGGACCATTCCTCGGCCGTCTGGGACATCCTGACCCGCGGCCGCATGGGGGAGACCTACCTCATCGGCGCAAATGGCGAGAAGAACAACATTACCGTGCTGCGCATGATCCTGGAGGCCATGGGCCGCGACCCCGAGGACTTCGACTGGGTCGCCGACCGCCCCGGCCACGACCGCCGCTACGCCATCGACTCGACCAAGCTCCAGCGCGAGCTCGGCTGGAGGCCGGCGCACACCGACTTCGCAGAGGGGCTTAAGCAGACGATCGACTGGTACGTGGAGAACGAGTCCTGGTGGCGCCCGGCCAAGGAGGCCACCGAGGCCCGCTACCGGGCACAGGGCCAGTAGGCCGAACCCCGACGGACCGCACCGCGGGGCGCCCGCGCGGGGCCGCAGGGCATGGGGATGATCCTGCGTCCCCGCGCGGGCGCCCCCGGTTACCCAACCTCTTCGATAGGAGCTTTTCCCACATGGCAGACATCGCATTCGAGAAGGACCTCTCCGTCACCGAGACCGGCATCGAGGGCCTGAAGGTCGTCGACCTCGCCGTCCACGGCGACTCGCGCGGCTGGTTCAAGGAGAACTGGCAGCGCGCCAAGATGACCGCCCTGGGCATCCCGGACCTCCGCGTCGTCCAGAACAACATCTCCTACAACGACAGCCGCGGCGTCACCCGCGGCATCCACGCCGAGCCCTGGGACAAGTTCATCTCCGTGGCGCGCGGCAGCGTATTCGGCGCATGGGTGGACCTGCGCGAGGGCAGCGCCACCTACGGGAAGGTCTTCACCTGCACCCTGGACCCGTCCAAGGCCATCTACGTCCCGCGCGGCGTGGGCAACTCCTTCCAGGCGCTCGAGGACGGCACCGCCTACACCTACCTGGTGGACGCCCACTGGTCCCTTGAATTGAAGAAGACCTACACGTTCGTGAACCTCACCGACCCCGAGCTCGCCATCGAGTGGCCGATCCCGCTCGAGCAGGCCACCGTCTCCGAGGCCGACCTCAACCACCCGATGCTGAAGGACGTCGTCCCCATGGCGCCCAAGAGGACGCTCGTCACCGGCTGCAACGGCCAGCTGGGGAATGCGGTCCGCGCGCTGGCCGAGGAGCGCGGCGTCGCCAAGGACTTCGACTTCTGCGACATCGACACCTTCGACATGTCCGACCCGGGCGCCTACGCACAGTACGACTGGTCGCTCTACGGCACCGTCATCAACTGCGGCGCCTACACGGCCGTGGATAAAGCGGAGACCCCCGAGGGCCGCGTGACCGCCTGGAAGGCCAACGCAACCGGCCCGGCGCTTCTCGCCCGCACCTGCGCCGAGCACGGCATCACCCTGGTCCACGTGTCCTCCGACTACGTCTTCGACGGCACGGCCGAGGTCCACACCGAGGAGGAGCCCCTCAGCCCGCTGTCCGTCTACGGCCAGACCAAGGCAGCCGGCGACATCGCCGTGGCCGGGTGCCCGCGCCACTACATCATGCGCAGCTCCTGGGTCATCGGCGAGGGGCACAACTTCGTCAAGACCATGAAAATGCTGTCCGACCGCGTCGCCGACCCCGAGGACAAGCTCACGCAGGTCACGGTCGTTGACGACCAGCTGGGCCGCCTGACCTTCACGCGCGACATGGCCGAGGCCATCTTCCACGTGCTGGGCTCGCACGCCCCCTACGGCACCTACGACTGCACCGGCTCCGGCGCCGTCAAGTCCTGGGCCGATATCGCCCGCGCCGTCTTCGAGGCCGCCAACGGCAACGGGGAGAGGGTCGTGCCGGTGAGCACCGCCGACTACTACGCGAACGCTTCGAACCCCATCGCCCCGCGCCCGGTCCACTCCGCACTCAACCTGTCCAGGCTCGAGACCGCGGGCTTCCACATGCCCGACTGGGAGGAAGAGCTGGAGGAGTACCTCAAGACACTCTAGTCTCTATTTAATTTGCGAGAGTAAAAGCCGCCGCTTGTTAACGGCGGCTTTTCTTATGTGTGGTGTATAACCTCGCTATAACAAGGGCAACGGCGGTCGCCAAACTCACTGCAAGCCCCGCAAATGCTCCCGGGGTCCTATAGCTCATCACGATCTTATTCGCGCCTTTCTGCACGCTCAGACATGACAAGCCCTTATCGGCGGCGGGCGTCAGCTCTGCGGCGGCTCCGTTAATTGTTGCCGTCCAGCCTTCATCATACGGAACGCTCAACAGCAAGTTACCGTCATCCTCGGCGGTATACTCGCCTTCGATCTTGCCGTCTTCAAAAACTGTCGGAACAAACTCGTTTGTCTTAAGCTTGTCGATGATCTGCTCAAATACTCCTAGATTGAGTGCGTAAAAGACCGGCTGATTGTCTTGGGGCATGTTGGTATAGCCCTCTGCGACTCCGATTGACACCGTATGCTGACTTGCGGAATCCGATGCGCCTGCAATTTGACGGATATTATTGTCGAATCTCCAGGCTTCGTTTTCGATCGTTCGCTGGTCGATGGTAAGTGCGACGGGCCAATAGCTGCCGGCGGTTGCATCTTTGTTGATGTAGAGATACCCGAGGAAACCCGGTGGCACGGTGACGTTCCATTGCTTTAAGTTCTCGTCGTCCTTCGTGTTCGTGATCTCGATTTTGGTATAGAGCTTTACCTCATGGCCCAGGATTTCGCTGTAGAGGTCGTTCTGCTTTTCGAAGGGGTTCTCGCCCTTTAACGTGCAGTTTTGAATGTCATTGGATGCCGCAATACCAAGACTGAGCGCGAAGGGGTTCTTGTACACTGATTTTGCTGCGCCGGCTAGCTCTGGCATTGTCGTGTATCCCACGGGCGCTTGTTCCGCTATGGCGTACTTGACTCCCAGCAGAGCATCGACGGCAAGAATGGGCTCGGCATAGCGGGTCGAAAACTCGCCGACACTGCTGTATCCAAGGGAGTTGAGCAGTGCGATGGCCTGTGGGTTGTTGGCGGACGAATACGAAGACAGTTGATTGTACCCAAGCGCCAGGCCTTCGTTGAGGGCGGCGCTATCGACACGCGTGGTCGTACGGTCAATGCGATAGAAAGATGCCGAATCCTGGTTTTTAATGGCCTTGATCGTGTTGGTTGCGGTGGCCACATAGGTGCAGTTGGCGTCCTCGGAATAGCCTACGTACAGCTGATCCCACATGACATGGGCGTTGGCAAACAACTCAATGGTGGTGAGTGCCAGGAGGGGTATTATGACGACGGGGCGATAGGCTAGGCGCAATTTGGGCTGGTTTTTGAGCGCCTGTAGCGAATAGCCTGCGGCCCACATCGTAAAGAAGCTCAGCAAAAAGGCCGTGCGCGAATAGAACCCATTGGGAACGCGCATGCCGCACCAGATGTATTCAAGTGGGCTCAAAACAGAGCTGGCGATTAGGACGGCTGCCGTGACGAGCGTCGCGATACGTGTCTTGATCGAAATCTTTCGGTTAAACAGTAGGCTCACGGCAAGCAACATCATGATGATGCCGCAATAGAACTGCGGTGTGCTTTCGTTGTTTACCCACATGCAGGGAAGAAAGCCCCTGATGAGCGATTTCAGGCTGGTTTTAAGTAGGGGGCCGAGTGTCAGAACGGGACCGCCCTTGGACATGGCAAGGATGGTCGGCAAAAAGGTCCAGGCGGACAGAAGCAGTCCAAGCGCGATAGCCCCGGCGAATCGTAGGGCCCGATCGAGCATGAGCTTCCAGCTAAATCCTTCTTCTGTAACATAATCGACAAATTCGACCAATACGAAGATGCACAGGAACAGGATGCTGATGTAGGCCGTATACCAGCAGAACATGACATTGAGCGCCGTTGCGATGACGAGGCGGATCATGCGCTGCTTGCGGATGAGCTCGTAGCATCCGTAGGCGCAGATGGGCAGCAGGATGAGGCAATCTATCCAGAGCGGGTTGCGCAGGTTGCTGATGGTCCAGCTGCAAAATGTGAACGAGAGGGAAAGCAGGAATGCTGCGGGCTTGGGTAGGCCAAAGCGCTTTTGCAAGAACCAGGCGCTGCTGATGTGGATGCAGCCGAGCTTGAGCGCGGTGATAACAAACACAAAGAGCGTCAGCTTGTCTTGAGGAAACAGGGCGCAGAGCAGGTTAAAGGGGCTGGCGAGATAGTAGCTATAGAGCCCCCACGTGTTCATGCCCAGTCCCTGAGAAAAGGAGTAGCGAAGATTCTCCTCGCCCAAAAGGACGCGCCGGAACCAAGCAAAGAAGTCGATGTATTGGTACTTGAGGTCGCTAGCGAGAAACGAGTTGTCGCCAAAGGGGTAGACGTGCCCCGCTGCTGCAAGTGCGACAAAGAGCGTGACGGTAAACGCAAAGCAGGCAGCATAGAATGCTACATTCTTGAACGTGCATTTATTGGACCGTGTCATCAGATTCCTCGTTGGATTCTCGAATGATATAGATGGGGCGTCGCTTAGTTTCCAAGTAGGCTTTCGCCAAGTATTCGCCGATGATTCCTAAGCACAGAAGCTGCATGCCGCCAAACAGCGTTATGAGGCAGGCGAGCGACGGCCATCCGCCGACGGGGTCACCCCAAACGAGTGTTTTGACCAGGATGACGACGAATCCCAGAATGGCGATGAGGCAGAAAACGATACCCGTGAGAGCGGCGAGGGAGAGCGGCGCCGTGGAAAACGCGACGATGCCGTCGATGGAGTAGATGAGCAGCGACCAAAAGCTCCACTTGGTCTCGCCTGCGACGCGGTTGACGTTTACGTAGGGGAGCCATTTGGTCTTGAAGCCGACCCAGCCGTAAATGCCCTTGGAGAATCGGTTATATTCGCCCATGGAGACGATGGCGTTAACCATGGGGCGCTTCATGAGCCTAAAGTCGCGTGCGCCGTCGACGATGTCCGCATTGGAAATGCGGTTGATGATCTTGTAGAACATGCGGGCGAAGAGCGACCTGATGGGAGGCTCGCCTTTGCGGGTGGTCCTGCGCGTAGCGACGTTGTCGTAGCCTTCGGTTTGCAAGATCTCGTACATCTGCGGCAGGAGTGAGGGCGGGTCCTGCATGTCGGCATCCATGGTGGCGACATAGCCACCCTTTGCATGTTGGAGTCCGGCAAACAGTGCTGCCTCTTTGCCAAAGTTGCGCGAGAAAGAGTGCCAGCGGATGGCGTATGGATGCGCCGCCGCGGCTTCTGCTTTCATGACGGAAAGCGTTTTGTCTGCCGAGCCGTCGTCGATGAGGACGGCTTCAAAGGTGATGCAGGGGTCTTGCTGGGTCATGATGCGAACGACGCCATCGAGCTCTTTGAGAAAGATCGGAAGCGATTCCTGCTCGTTGTAGCACGGCACGACAATAGAAATGAGCGGCATGGTGGTTTACCTCTCGTTTGGATTGGAAGTAGGGTGGCCGGGCTGGTCGTCGTAGGCGTATTTGCTGTACACGTTGACCTCCCACTGCTTTTTTTCGACCTTTGCTACAGAATCCAGGATGAATCCGGTTGCAAGGCTCAGGCTGCACAGGAACATAAACGACGCGGCGAGCATAGCGGTGGGGAAGCGCGGAACGAGGCCGGTCTGGAAATACTCGACAACGATGGGCATGCCCAGCGCGAGGCCGATCACCGCAAACAGAAGCGCGACGAGGCTGAAGAACTTCAGCGGGCGGTAGTCCTTGAACAGCGTGCCAATCATCGCAACGACTTTAATGCCGTCGCTCACGGTATTGAGCTTGGACTCGGAGCCTTCCGGACGGTCTCGGTACTCGATGGGCACATCTTTGATGCGCCAGCGGTGGTCGACGGCGTGGATCGAGAGCTCGGTTTCGATCTGGAAGCCCTCGGAAAGTACAGGAAAGGTTTTAACAAACGGGCGGCTCATGGCGCGGTAGCCGGTCATGACGTCATCGAAGCTGTAGCCATAGATCCACTTGATCATGGCGCGGACCAGATTGTTGCCAAAGCCATGGAAGGCGCGCTTGTTCTCCTCGGAGTAGGTGCCGTTGGAAAGGCGGTCGCCTACGGTCATGTCGGCCGTGCCGTTAAGGATGGGCTCGCAGAGGGCTTTGGCCGCCTCGGCGGGGTAGGTGTCGTCTCCGTCGACCATCAGGTAGCAATCGGCGTCGATATCGCGAAACATTTGGCGGCACACGTTGCCCTTTCCCTGGCGGGGCTCAAAGCGGACCGTGGCGCCGTACTCGGTAGCGATGCGTGAGGTATCGTCCGATGAGTTGTTGTCATAGACATAGACCGTCGCTTGCGGAAGCTCGCGGTGAAAGTCGTCGATGACCTTACCAATCGTGAGCGCTTCGTTGTAGCAAGGGATGATGACGGCGATGGATTCAGAATTCACTCAATGCTCCTTATATATTCAATCCTTGAAAGTATAGCCGTTTGGGCTTGGCATCCTAAGATGTGGGTTAGTTCTCCAGTTTTGTTGCGCGAATTGTTTGCATGGCCGTCGGGTCTATACTGTTCGTTTGTCAACGATTACGAGTAAAGGAGTTGCATCCGTGTCGGATCAGACAAAGCAACAAGAAGCTCGCAGTCTGCCTGCGACGTTTGCTAAGAACGAATTTGAGAAGGACGCGTTTATCCTTCGTCAGCTGGTTACCAAGGATTTTAAGATCAAGTATCGCCGTAGCGTTCTGGGAGTCGCATGGTCGGTACTCAATCCCTTGCTGATGATGATCGTCATGGCCATCGTGTTCTCGACGATTTTTGCCCAGGGCCGCAATGGCTCGATTACGCCCGAGATGTACCCGCTGTATTTGATCGTGGGTAACGTCACCTTTGCCGTCATGTCCGAGTCTACGAACCAGGCCCTGACTTCGATCGTGGGTGCTGCTCCGCTGCTCAAGAAGGTTAAGGTGCACCGCTGGGTCTTCCCGGTGCAGAAGGTGCTCTTCTCGCTGGTCAACTTTGCCTTCTCGCTGGTCGCCGTCGCCATCGTTATGCTGTGGTTCCGCGTTATGCCTTCTTGGCACCTGATTCTGCTGCCGGTTTGCCTGCTGCTGCTTATGTGCTTCTGCATGGGCCTGGGCATGATGCTCTCTGCCCTTACGGTCTTCTTCCGCGATGTCATGCATCTGTGGAGCGTCGTCATTACGGCGTGGACTTACATCACGCCTATTTTCTGGACGACCGACTTCGTTGCGCAAATGCCGCATCTTGTGCGCATTCTGGTCTATGCGAACCCCATGTACAACTATCTGCAGTTTATGCGCGACATCTTCCTGTTCCAGACTACGCCCTCGCTTATGACGTTTGGTATGTGCGTCGCTTGGGCGGTCCTTGCTCTTGCCGTTGGCTACACCGTGTTCCATAAGTCCGAGCGCAAGTTCATCCTCTACATCTAAGGAGTGCTGTGATGACTGAATCTGTTGTTGATTACAGCGAGCAGCCTCTGGCTGTCGAGGTCGACGACGTCACCATGATCTTTAACATGGCGTCCGAGTCGCTGACCAACCTCAAGGAGTACTTCATCAAGCTTGCCAAGCACGAACTGTTCTTTGAGGAGTTTAGGGCGCTCAAGCATATCTCGTTTGATATTCATCGTGGCGAGGTCGTGGGCCTGGTCGGCACCAATGGCTCCGGCAAGTCCACGATGCTCAAGATTATCGCTGGCGTGCTTGAGCCTAGCGAGGGCAGCGTTAAGGTGCACGGTAACATCGCGCCGCTGATTGAGCTTGGTGCCGGCTTTGACCCCGAGCTGACCGCCCGCGAGAACATCTATCTGAACGGCGCCCTGCTCGGCTATACCAAGGAATTCATCGACGCTAATTTTGATGGCATTATCGAGTTTGCCGAGCTGCAGAACTTTGTTGATATGCCGCTCAAAAATTTCTCCTCGGGCATGGTTGCGCGTATCGCCTTTGCAATCGCGACGATCACCGAGCCCGATATCCTGATCGTTGACGAGACGCTGTCCGTCGGTGATGTGTTCTTCCAGCAGAAGTGCGAGACCCGCATCCAGCACTTTATCCAGAGCGGCGACGTGACAGTTCTATTCGTTTCGCACTCCATGGAGCAGGTTGAGCGCATCTGCCAGCGTGCCGTTTGGATTGAGAAGGGTGACCTTCGCATGGACGGCCCGGTCGACAAGGTCTGCAAGGCGTACCGCGAGCAGTTCAACTAGGTTATAATTACTTGCGCCTGACAGGATTGCGCTTGCTTGGGCGTGCGGTTATTTGCTCCATTAGCTCAGTTGGATAGAGCAGGGGACTTCTAATCCCAAGGTCGACGGTTCGAATCCGCCATGGAGCACCATCGTTTATTAAGCCCGGACCCCTTGGTGGTCTGGGCTTTTTTCGTCTTGTATGCTGCTGGAGTCGAGCGCGAGCAAGCCGCTACTGTTCGTTGGGATTGGCATTTTACTTTTCGAGGTGCTCCTTCAGCAGCTCCAGCGCGTGCGCGTAGCCTTGCAAGCCTTCGCCGGTGATGGTCGCGAAGCAGGCCAGGCGGGCGTAGCTTACCTGACGGAAGTCCTCGCGCGTCTCGACGGCGCTGATGTGGACTTCCACTGCGGGGGTGGCGACGGCCTTGAGCGCGTCCAGGATGGCCACGCTCGTGTGCGTGTAGGCAGCCGGGTTGATGACGATGCCGTCGACCTTGCCGTAGGCCTCTTGGATCTTGTCGACGATGCTGCCCTCGTGGTTGGACTGGAAGACCTCGACCTCGTCAAAGCCCTGCGCGGCGCCTGCCTCCTGGCAGATCTGTACCAGGCGGTCGTAGTTGTCGCTGCCGTAGATGCCCGGCTCGCGAATGCCGAGCATGTTGAGGTTGGGGCCGTTGATGACGAGTGCTTTCATGGTTGCTTCCTTTGGAGTTGGTCGATTTGGAGAGGAGGAATGAAAAACCACCACAAAGGTGCCTGTCCCCTTTGTGGTGGGTTTTGTTAGAGAGCGGGTGGGAGGGTGTCGAGGACGGCGCGGGCGGTGTTGGCGGCGCAGTCGCGCGAGTCGATGATGTGGTCGGCCCAGGCGCGGTAGCGCGGCATGCGCTGCTCGGCGAGCTTTTCGATGCCATCGCGGGCAGTGATGGGGCGTCCCTTATGAGCGAGTTCGTCGAGCTTGCGGTTAAGCATCACGATTTGGCTGTTCTGGTGCAGCAGCGGGTAGTTCTCGTCGCGCGTGACCACGCCGCCGCCGGTGGAGAGCACCAGGCCACTGCGCTTGGAGATGTCGGCTAGCGCCGCCGTCTCCTGCTCGCGGAAGGCCGCCTCGCCGCGCTCGACTATATAGTCGGCGCAGGGCATGCCCAGGCGCTCCTCGAGGGCGCGATCGAGATCGATGTGCTCGCGGTCCGTGAGCTGGGCGATCTGCTCGCCCACGCGGGTCTTGCCCGAACCTGGCATGCCAATCAGGGCGATGTTCTGCTCGCGGTGAGACAGGCTCTCCGTTACGTCCAGGATGCGCTCGCGCGGGGTGACTTTGCCGGTGTAGCGCTCAACAGCCTGTGCTGCTTGTGCCACAAGCATGAGCAGGCCGCCGATGCAGGGGATGCCGCGGCGCTCGGCCTCGAGCATCAGACCCGTGCGGGCGGGGTTGTAGACAATGTCGATGACGCCCTCGAGCGCATCGAGGCCTTCGAGCGTGCAGGGAGCGTCGGGGCAGTGGGGGAACATGCCGGCAGGCGTGCAGTTGACGAGCAGCGCGGCATCGGATTGCTGCGCGATGTTGTCGTAATTGACCTCGCTCGTGCGACCTACGGGTACGACGATGGCGCCCAGATCGCCGAGCACCATGCTGGCCGTAGTGCCCGCGCCACCGGTGGCGCCGAGCACAAGGACCTTCTTGTCGGCAACTTCAACGCCCAGCTCTTCGACCAGACACTGAAAACCAAAGTAGTCGGTGTTGTCGCCGCGCAGGCGGCCGTCGGACAGGCGCGTGATGGTGTTGACGTTTCCCATGCGCTCGGCCAGGGGGCTCAGCTCGTCCAGGTATTCCATGACGGCACGCTTGTAGGGGATGGTCACGTTGGTGCCCTCCCATTCGTCGCCGGTCATAAAGGCCTGGAGGTCCTCGGGCTCGCGCTCAAATCGCACGTACTCAAGCCCAGCGAGTTCCTTGTAGATGGTCGGGGTGTAGCTGTGGCCCAGCACGCGGCCCAGCACGCCGTAGGGACGGGTTGCGGCGGTATCGGTCATCTAGAGCACCTCCGTGTAGCTGCCAAAGTAGGTGAAGCTCTCGCACACGTCGTCGATGGAATCGAGCAAGTCATCGAGGGCCTTGCTGCCAAAGGGGCAGTCCAGGTCAAAGTAGAACATAAACTCAAAGTCGTGCCCGGGGATGGGGCGGCTCTCGAGCTTGATGAGGTTGATGTTGAGTGCATAGAAACGCTCGAGTACGCGATAGAGGGCGCCCGGCTCGTTGGCCGTGGTGATCATAAGCGAGGTACGGTTGGCGCCGGGGTAGACGCGCGGCTCGCGGCTGATGACGACAAAGCGCGTGTAGTTGTTGTCCGAGTCCTGGATGTTGGGCTCCAGCACCTCCAAGCCGTAGAGCGCCGCACAGCTGCGCGAGGCGATGGCGGCGACGTCGGTGCGTTCGGAGTTGGCGACCATCTCGGCCGACATGGCGGTATTGGGGTACTTGGTGGCGTGCAGGCCGTGGGCCTCGATAAAGCCGGCGCACTGGGCAATGGCCTGGCCGTGGCTGTAGACCTCGCACACGTCGGCGAGTTTGGTGCCGGGTTTGACGAGCAGGTTGTGATCGATCTTGAGACGAAGCGAGCGCACGATATGGAAGTCGAACTGTGCGAGCAGGTCGTAGACGGCGTTGACCGAGCCGGCAGTGGAGTTTTCGATGGGCAGCACGCCAAACTCGCAAAAGCCGTCGCGCACGGCGCGCATGACGCCCTCGAAGGTCTCAAAGAACGCAATATCCGGCACGTCGAAGAGCTTGCACGCGGCGATCTGGCTGTAGGCCCCTTCGACGCCTTGGCAGGCGACAGTGGCCGTCTGGGGGAAGGGCGTGTCAAAGGCTGCGGCCGTGGCGCGGGCCTTTTGCGACACCGTGATGCCCTTGAGCTCGTTGATGTAGCGCTGCTGCTCGGCCTTGCTCATGCTCATGAGGAGGCGGAACAGAGTGATGGTCTGGGCCTCATAGCGCTCGGGTGCGCGGCTGGCGAGATTGTTGAGCTTGGAGCGTTCGCGGGCGGGGTCAAAGACGGCCTTGCCCATCTCGATCTTGGATTTGGCGACTTCGGTGGCAATGTCCATACGCTCGACAAAGCTGTTGAGCAGGGTGGTGTCGATGCCATCGATGGCCTGGCGAATATCGGCAAGGTCCATGGAGGCCCCTTTCACGTGTTGGTGATTTTTCTGGGACGGGGATTAAAAAATCATTGTGTACCTAATGATTTTTTAATCCCCGTCCCAGAAAAATCACTGGATGGGCGTGGGGGCCGGAGTTGGCCCCCCCGGAGATTTTTTAGAGCTGGGCGGCGTCCTCGAGGAGGGCGTCCCAGATGGCGAGGGCGGCGGCTGCTTCGGCTACGGGGACGGCGCGCGGGACGATGCAGGGATCGTGGCGGCCATGGACCGAGAGCTCGGCATTTTCCATGGCGTCCATGTCCACGGTCTGTTGCTCGCGACCGATGGAGGGCGTCGGCTTTACGGCCATCCGCCACATGACGGGTGCGCCCGTGGAAATGCCGCCCAGGATGCCGCCGGCGTTATTGGACTCGACCGCAATCTCGCCGGTCTCGGCATCAACGCGGTACGGATCGTTGTTCTCGCTGCCGCGCATGGCGGCCACGGCAAAGCCCATGCCAAACTCCACACCCTTTACGGCGGGAATGCCAAACGCGATCTGCGCTATGCGGTTCTCGATACCGTCGAACATGGGGTCGCCGATGCCCGCGGGAAGCCCGTAGATGCCGCACTCCACGATGCCGCCGATACTGTCGAGCTCGTCGCGCGCGGCTAGGATCTCCTCGCGCATGCGGTCGGCTGCGGCGGCGTCAATGCAGGGCAGATCGTTCGTGAGGATCGCCTTGCGGTCGGCCTCGCGATAGACCATGTCGTCCATGGGCAGGTCCGAGATGCCGCCAATCTGCGCGACGTGCGCCATGACCTTGATGCCACGGGCCTCGAGCGCCTGCAGTGCGATGCCGCCGGCGATGCATAGGGGGGCCGTCAGGCGTCCGGAGAAATGCCCACCGCCGGCGACGTCGTGCATGTTGTGGTACTTCACGCGCGCCGGAAAGTCTGCGTGCCCGGGGCGGGGTTTGCAGCGCAGCTCGGAATAGTCCTTGGAGCGTGTGTTGGTGTTCTCAATGATCGCGGCGATGGGTGCGCCGGTAGTGTGTCCATCGACCACACCGGCAATGATATGCGCGGCGTCGGCCTCACGGCGCTTGGTCGCGGTCTCGTCGCGGCCGGGGGCGCGACGGTCCAAAAAGGCCTGCAGCTGCTCCTGGTCAACGGCGATACCGGCGGGAATGCCATCGAGTGAGCAGCCGATAGCAGGGGAGTGCGACTGGCCAAAGATGCTCAGATGCAAGACGTTGCCAAAGGTCGAGGACATGCTATTCCTCCTCGAGCGTGACCTTGCCGCCCAGCAGGCGGTAGTGGTCGAAGAAATCGGGATAGGACTTGTTGACGGCCTCGGCGCCGTGGATCACGACTTCGCCAGTGGCGCGGCTCGCAGCGATGGCGGCCATCATGGCGATGCGGTGGTCGTTGTGCGAATCGACCTCGCCGCCGGTAAAGGCGTCGACACCCTTGATGATGAGGTCGTCGTCGGCAATGCGCACCTGTGCGCCCAGTGCGGTGAGCTCGCGGGTGGTGGTGGCCAGACGGTCGGATTCCTTGATGCGCAGGCGGGCGCAGTCGCGGATGAACGTGCGGCCTTGCGCCAGCGATGCCACGGCAGAGATAACGGGCACCAAGTCGGGGATGTCGTGCGCGCTCATCTCAAAGCCGGCGAGCTTGTCGGACTGCACGGTGGCGGCGTTGGTGGAGCGCACGATGCGGGCGCCAAAGCGCGAGAGCGCGGCAAGCACGTTGCGGTCGCCTTGCGCAGAGCTGAGCGACACGCCCTCGACGGTGATGGGGTCGGTACCGATGGCGCCGGCACACAGCCAAAAGGCGGCGTTGGACCAGTCGCCCTCGACAGCAACGTTGCCTGGAGTGCGGTACGAGCCGCTGTCCACGCGGAAGTTCGTGATCTCGGGCTGGCCGTCCTTGGAGGGGATACGCTCGACGTTGACCTCGACGCCGAAGGCCTTCATGGCCTGGATGGTCAGGTTGATATAGGGGCGGCTCTCGATAAGGCCGGTTACCTGCACGCAGGAGGGCTGGGCCAAAAGCGGGGCTGCCAGCAGCAAGCCGGAGATGTACTGCGAGCTCACATTGCCCGGCAGGATAAAGGTGCCCGGGCGCATGCGGCCGCTTGTCTTGAGCGGGAAGCCGCCCAGACCCTGCAGGTCGCAGCCGGCGGCAATGATCTCGTCGGAGAGCGGGGAGAGGGGGCGTGCGCCCAGGCGGCCCTGGCCCACAAAGGTGGCCTCTGCCCCCAGCGCGCAGGCGACGGGCAGCATAAAGCGGAGCGTGGAGCCGCTCTCGCCGCAGTCGAGCGTGCCGCCCGCAAGTGCCTTGAGCAGGCCAAACTCAATACTCTTCATGGTGGGATGGACTTGGAACCCGTCCTCGACGGTCTCGATGCGGGCACCCAGGGCCGTGAGGCAGCGCACCGTGGCCTCGATATCGGCGCAGGTGGTGTTGCAAGTGACGTGCGTCTCGCCGTTGGCGAGTGCGGCACAGATGATGAGGCGGTGCGCCATCGACTTGGACGCGATGGCGGGAACGGTGCCCTTGAGCGGGGAGGGGGTGATGCGGGCTAGCATACGGATGCGTCTCCCTTCTGGCCGAGGCCCTCGGCAATTAAATCATGGAAGGTGGAAAGCGGCGTGCGGTCGATGCTGCAGCGGCCAATACCGTGCGGAATCACCAGATCGATGGTGTCACCGGCGCGTTTTTTGTCGTGCAGCGCCTCGGCAAAGATGGCGTCGGCCGAAAGCTCACAGCGGGTCTTGAGGCCATGGCGGGCGCAGAGCTCCTCAATACGACCAGGCAGTGCAGCATCGCAAACGCCGTGCAGGGCCGCGGCACGCGTGATGATGCCCATGCCGATCGACACGCAGTTGCCGTGTCCGAGCTCAAAGTGCTCGCAGGCCTCGACGGCGTGTCCGGCGCTGTGTCCAAAGTTGAGGAGCTTGCGCTGGTTGGTCTCGCGCTCGTCGGCAACGACCACGGCGCGCTTGATGTCGATATTGCGGGCGATGATGAGCGCCACGCGGGCCACATCGCGGTTGAGCAGCTCCAGCGTGAGCGGGGTCTTCTCCAACTCGGCGAAGAGCTCGGGGTCGGCGATCACGGCGTGCTTGACGACCTCGCCGCAGCCGTCGGCGAACTGCTCGGGCGTGAGGGTGGCAAGGCATCCCACGTCGGCGATAACTACGCTCGGCTGCCAAAAGGCACCGGCGAGATTTTTGCCGGCGGCCAGGTCGATGGCCGTCTTGCCGCCCACCGACGAGTCAACCATGGCGAGCAGACTCGTGGGGATCTGCACAAACTTGCAGCCACGCATGTAGGTGGCCGCCACAAAGCCGGCCACGTCGCCCACGACGCCGCCGCCGAGAGCCACGATCACGTCGGAGCGCGAAAGCTCGTGCTCGGCAACAAACTCCAAAATGGCAACGTAGGTCTCGGCACGCTTGTGTACCTCGCCGGCCTCGAAGGTGCAAATGCTTACCTCATAGCCTGACGCCTCCAGGCTCTGCTTAACGGGCATCTGGTAGAGCGGGCCCACGTTGGTGTCCGTCACGATGACGGCGCGGGTGCCTCCGGCGGTGGCGCGAACGAGTGGCCCTGCCTGCTCCAGCAAAAACGTGCCCACGTGTACCTGGTAGGGGCGAGCGGTGTCGATATCGATGGTAATCGCCATAAGCTATGGTCCTTTCGACCTGGCGTGATAGGTGGTCTAGTGGGCGCTCTCGTCGTCGAGTGCGCGCTTGATGCGATCGCCCTCGGCAAGGAGATTCTCAAGATAACGCTGGTCGCGGTTCTTGAGCGCACGGCTGTAGGCGCCGAGCGAATCGATCAGATGGTCGATCTCGAAGGCGAGAGCGTCGGCGTCGTCAATCATGAGCTCGGACCACATCTGCGGGTTGAGGTGGGCCACGCGCGTGAGGTCGCGGTAGCTGCCGGCAGAGAAGCCGTGGTGGACCTGGGCGGTGGGGCTCTTTACGTAGGCGTTGGACACCACGTGCGCGAGCTGGCTCGTAAATGCGATCACGCGGTCGTGCTCGGTGGCGGTGGTCACGCTGAACTTGCCAAACCCCAAGGGACGCACCATCTCGCGAACCTGGCCCAAGAGCTCCAGCTTAAGGGCATCGTCTACCGCGGGCGGAACGAGCACGAGCGGTGCGCCCTGGAACAGGTCGGCGCTGGAATGGGCGTAGCCCGAGAACTGGGTGCCCGCCATGGGGTGTGCGCCCACAAAGTAAAAGCCGTGCTCTCGTGCGAGCTCAAAGGCCCGCTCACACACGATGCCCTTCACACCCACGGTGTCGATCACCACGGGGCCCATGATGGCATCGGTGTCGGTGGCGTCGGCGAGCGCCTGAGCGTGGGCCTCGAGCCACTCGATGCATGCCTCGGGATAGCAGGCAAGGACGATGATGTCGCACTCGCCGAGCGTCTCGTCGTTGAGCTCGCCGGCGACGGTACCCATGCTGGCGGCCGTCATCACGTCATCGTCGGGGTCCCAGGCAAGCACGCGAACGCCCGCCTGCGCATAGCCGCGGGCAAAGCTGCCGCCGATGAGGCCCAGGCCCACGATGCCGGCGCACTTGGGGCCTCCCTGGTTGACGCGTGCGTTTCTCACCGTACCCATGGGCTACTCCTGAACGGTCTCTTGACAGACGACCTCGCGGATGGCGCGGATGCGGCGCATGGTGTCGTCGAACTGGTCGGGGGTGAGGGCCTGAGCACCGTCGGACCAAGCGTGGCTCGGGTCGTCGTGGACCTCGATCTCCAGACCGTTGGCGCCGCAGGCAGTCGCGGCGAGCGCCATGGGCTCGACATAGCGGGTGTAGCCGCTG
>UQZH01000045.1 GCA_900545445.1 uncultured Collinsella sp.
CCCCGGCACCTGCTCCTGTCCCCGCACCGGCGTCCGAGGCGACGCCTGCGGAGCCCGATTGGGATGCCGTTGCCACGCCGGCGGATGAGCCGGGCGATAATCCTGCTGCCGAAAACAATCAAACCGAATAGCCGGTCGAGGCGCCCTGGGCAACTGAGCCCGGGGTGCCTTTTTCTACTGCGAAAGCAAGAAAATGCCTGGGAAAACGGTTGCAGCAAAATTTCTCGGAAATTGGTCAATGTTGCGCAACAACGTCGCGGCTATTG
Source organism: uncultured Collinsella sp. (assembly GCA_900545445.1). Classification (GTDB taxonomy): domain Bacteria; phylum Actinomycetota; class Coriobacteriia; order Coriobacteriales; family Coriobacteriaceae; genus Collinsella. Next base: position 267 of record UQZH01000045.1, read on the forward strand.
TTGAGAACGTAGACGTGTAAGGTTTGAAGGCGTGCGACGCCTTAGGAAAAGGAGAGGCTCATGTTCTGTCCCACTTGTGGTTCTCCCATTTCGGATGATGCCAAATTCTGCCCTGTTTGCGGATCCGCCGTTGGTGCCGCTTCTGCCGCTGCGGCCCCGCAGCCCCAGCCCGCTCCGGCCCAGGCTATTCAGCCCGCGCCCCAGCCTCAGCAGCAGTACACCGGTCAATACGCCCAACAGTCCGCATCCGCTCCGATGGGCTATGACCCCATTAAGGCTGACCGCAGCCTGATCGGCTGGCTGCTGCTCTCTCTTGTGACCTGCGGTATCTATTCGTTCTACTTCCTGTATTGCTTGGCACGCGACGTCAACACGTTGTGTCAGGATGACGGCGATTACACGCCGGGTCTGGCGGAATTCATCCTTCTATCGTTTGTGACCTGCGGCTTCTACGCGTACTACTGGTATTACAAGATTGGCAACCGCCTGCAGGCCAACGCTCCTCGCTACGGCCTGGTGTTCCAGGAAAACGGCACCACCGTTCTTCTGTGGCAGATCTTCGGCGCGCTCCTGTGCGGCCTTGGTCCCATCTTCGCTATGAACATCGTCATCAATAATACCAATGCCATGGCAACGGCTTACAACACTCGCCTTGGCGCTCGTGCCTAACAATAAGGGCGGCGTGAACAGCTTCCAGGGACATAGGGGCACGGCAGAGCTCCTTCGCCGCGCCCTTTTTTGCACCGGCGCGCTCTTTGTCGCCTGGCTCGCGCTCTACCTGCTCGACATTGGCTGCATTTTTCGATTGATGACGGGCATTCCTTGTCCGGGATGCGGCATGACGAGGGCGTGGCTGGCGGCGCTGCGCCTCGATTATGCGGCTGCCTTTGCCTACCATCCGCTGTTTTGGGTGGTGCCGATTGCGTTTGTGCTCGCGTTCGTGCGCGAGGAGGTGGCATCGAGCAAGCTAAAGCGTGGTATCGACATTGCGGTCACCGTGTTGTGCGTGCTGGTCGTCGTCGTATGGATCGTGCGCCTCATCAATCCGGCAGATGCCGGTCTGCTCTTTGGCGGCTATGCGCCCGCCGGAGTTCCCGACGATATCATCCACCTCGAACCCCCACGCTGGCTCACCATCCTTCGCTCTTACCTGGCGTGACGGAGGACGCGCTAGAAAAACGGTCGACACATAAGCGGGGGCGAACGTTGAGATAACGTCCGCCCCCGCTTTGCTTTAGCCAGGCTGTTATGGATGGGCGTGACGGCTACTCGTCGCGCTTTTCCTCGTGGCGAGCGGCAGCCCGCGCATCGTGGATGCCCTTGATTGCAGCATGGCGGGCGGTGCGAGCATCGTGCATGGCGTCGCGCGCCTCAGCGGCCGTGGCCTTGGCAGAGCGCAGCTTGGCGGCCAAGTCGGGGTTGGTCTCGGCAACCGCGGCGATCGTGGGGCCGTCGAGCTCCTCTTGCGTGGGCTCGGCCAAAAAGTCGATAGCATACTGGGCGGCCACCATGGAGCCCTTTGCCAGCACGGTCTCGTCAATCTTGTAGAAGCAAGAATGTTGGGCGTACGTGGCGCCAATCTGGGGGTTGCGCGTGCCAACAAAGGCGAGCACGCCCGGCACGCGGCGCAGGTACTCCGAGAAGTCCTCGCCCGAAAGCGTGCCGCGATAATGGCCTTCGCCCGCGGGGCCCAAGCACTTGACCACGGCCTGACGGCAGCGCTCGCTCGAGGCGGCGTCGTTTTCGACCTTGTAGTTGGCGATGGTGTAGTCGGTGAGCTCTGCCTCGGCGCCCAAGGCGGCCGCGGTATGCTCCACGATGCGGCGCATAAGCTCCGGCATTTCCTCGTGGGTCGAATCTCCGTAGGTGCGCACCGTGCCGGCGAGGTAGGCCGTGCCGGCGATAACGTTGCGCGCGGTGCCGCCGTGCAGCTCGCCGACGGTGATGACGGCCGGCTCGTAGGGGCTGATTTCGCGCGAGACGATGGTCTGCAGGGCGTTGACAATCTCGGCGGCAACCATGACGGCGTCGTGACCTCGCTGGGGCATGGCGCCATGGCACGAGGTGCCGCGGACGTCGATGCGGAACCAGTCGGTATTGGCCATGCGCGGACCGGTCTCGCAGCTCACGGTGCCGGCGTCGACCTCACTCCAGATGTGCGCGGCGTAGGCGCCATCGACGCCGTCGAGCACGCCCGTGCCGATCATGAGCTTGGCGCCCTGGCCGTTTTCCTCGCTGGGCTGGAAGACGATGCGGACCTCGCCGTGGATGTCGTCGGTCATATGGCGCAGGATTTGCAGCGTGCCGAGCATCATGGCGATATGGCAGTCGTGACCGCAGGCGTGCATGCAGCCCTCGTTGACGCTGGCGAACTCCTCGCCGGTCTGCTCGGTGACGGGCAGGGCGTCGATGTCGGCGCGCAGCAGGATGCGGCGGCGTGGCGTGCCGTCCTCGCGGTAGGCATCCGGCGCGGTACCGCGAAGCGTTGCCACCAAGCCGGTCTTGAGCGGACGCTCGTAGGGGATATTCATGGCGTCGAGCTGGTTGGCGATGTCGGAGGTCGTGCGCTCCTCGGCAAGGCTCAGCTCCGGGTGCTTATGGAAGTGCCGGCGCTGCTTGATGATATATGGTTCAAATTCGGTAGCGATATCTTTGATGGCTGCGGTGACGTCGTCAGCCGCGCGAGCCTCGGTCGCCGCCATAATCTGCTGTGCCTTGGTCTTCGTCATGGTCGATTTGCTCCTTGCTGGGTTGATCGCAAAATCGTACAGGCTCTCTCCAGTATGCCACCTGCCGCTAGGGCTGGTAAAGTTGCCGTTTGCCGCTTGGGGTTTTGTTACAAGGGCGGGGGAGTACACTCGGGGGTGTTGAATTTCCTGCCAGAGATGGGGATGCCCATGCAACATATCGATCGGATTATCCGCTCCAAGAACGTCTTTACCGCGCAAGACGGCATCGATACCGCCCGCGAGCTGGCGATTGCCATCGCAGGCGACCGTATCGTCGCAGTCGGTGCGCCCGATGACGTGATTGCCGCCGCGCCTGCCGCCACGCCGGTTATCGACTGCGGCGAGCAGTTTGTCTGCCCCGGTTTCCATGACGCTCATCTGCACTTCTTCCATACCTCGGTCGGTTCCTCGCCGTACATGCTCATGGATATGGGTACGTCCGAGGCGGCACTGGTGCAACACGCGCTCGAGTTTTCCCAGGATCTGCCCGACGACGCCTGGGTTGTGACGCAGGGATGGCGCGACTACCGTTGGGACCCGCCCGAGCATCCTACCAAGGCGTCGCTCGATGCAGCATTCCCCGATCGTCCCTGCGTTATGTATTCGGGCGACGGGCACACGCTTTGGCTCAACAGCCGCGCACTCGAGGCGCTCGGCGTCACGCGCGACAGCGAGCCGCCAGCGGGCGGCAGTTACGACAAGGACGCAAGCGGCGAGCTCACGGGCATTGCGCACGAAGCGGCTGCCATGCAGCTGCTGCCGCGCTGCCTTGAGTGGCTGGGCGAAGGTCGCATCGCAAGCGCTTACGCCGATCAAATGAGGCGCATGGCCGAGCAGGGTATTACTTCGATCTGCGATATGTCGCTCATGCCCATGCCGGGCTGCGATTTTATCCGCGACGATGTCTACGACAAATTGCAGACGGCCGGTAGGCTGGGCATTCGTGCCCATCTGTTTCCCACGCTGCTGGATGACCAGTCGCGTCTGGAAGAGCTGCAGGTACGTTACGCGAACAACGCGCTGCTTTCGGCGCCGGGTTTTAAGCAGTTCTTCGACGGCGTGTCGAGTGAACACACGGCATATCTCACTGAGCCCTATACCAATCCGCGCTTCCCGGGCGACCAGGGCCGTCTGACGGTCCCGGTTGAGCGCATGCGCAAACTGGTTCTGGCGGCCGCGGAGCGCGGTCACACCGTGCGCATCCACGTCATTGGTGACGGTGCGATTCATGCCGCGCTGGATATCTTCGAGGAGGCGGCCGATCTGTACGGCCTGCCCCAGCACGGCCATAACACGCTCGAGCACCTGGAGAACCTTCTGCCCGAGGACATCGACCGCCTGCGCAAGCTCAACGTGGTTGCTTCGAGCCAGCCCTGCCATATCACGCTCGACCCGGGTGGTCCGGAGCGCGATCTGGGCCTGGAGCGCAGCCGCATCATGTGGCCGTTCGCAACCTATAAGCAGCGCGGCATTCGCCAAGCCTTCGGTACCGACAGCCCTATCACGCCCGTTACCAGCATGAACGTGCTCTACACGGCTATTACGCGCCAGGACCCCAAAAGCCACTGGCCCGAGGGCGGCTGGTTGCCGAGCGAGCGCATCGATGCAGCAACGGCTCTGCGCAACTACACCCTGGGCAGCGCCTATGCAGCGGGCGACGAGCAAAACCTCGGCAGCTTGGAGCCCGGCAAGTACGCCGACCTGGTAGTCCTGGACCAAAACCCGCTCACCGTTGATCCCCAAGAACTTCAAGCCACCAAAGTCCAAGCCACCTACCTGGCAGGCAACTTGATTTACGAGCGCTAACCCCACATCCCACCCCTCAGTTGCGGTGAAATAGTCCCTAAAATCGGCCTTCAAGCCCAAAAACAGGAACTATTCCACCGCAACTAAAAAGAGCGCGTCCCAACAACGTGCCCCCTATCTTGTGCATTCCATCCGCATCGCCATTTTGCTGCACTGACTTTTCTGAATGCCGGGCCCTAGTTAGTCAACCTGGCTCCCAGGGCGGACCGGAGGGCATGAAGTTTGTCGCGAGTTCCGCACGCAAAGGAAAGCACTTAATGTGCTTTCCGTCTTGCGCAGGACTGTAGAGCAGCAAACTTCATGCCCTCCGGTCCGCCCCGGGAGCCACCGCTAAGTTATCCCCCGGCATTCAGAAAATCTAAGTGTCAAAAAATAAGATTTTTTGACTCCATGTTGTATAACCCGCCATTCGTGGGTACCATTCAACGCGTACGCAAACAAAAAGGGTTAATTCGCGTGGTATAACCGCGCGGCCCACAAAGGAGGAAACAAGCATGTCGTCTTTGAAGCCGCTTGCAGATCGCGTCCTGGTCAAGCCCGACGAGGCCGAGCAGAAGACCGCCTCTGGTCTGTACATCGCCAGCAACGCTCAGGAGAAGCCGCAGCGCGGCACCATCGTTGCCGTGGGCGCCGGCAAGGTCAACGACAAGGGTGAGCGCATCCCCATGGACGTCAAGGTTGGCGACGTTGTCATCTACGGTAAGTTCGGTGGCAACGAGGTCAAGGTCGACGGCGAGAAGTATCTGCTCATGCGCGCCGACGACATCTACGCTGTCGTCGAGGCCTAGTCTCGTCAGAATCTCTGATTCGTCTTTGAACGCGCCCGCCGCATAGGACTCGGAAGCGGCGACGCGAGTCACATTTCTTTTGGAGGATTACCCACTATGGCAAAGAACATTACGTTCAACACCGATGCCCGCGCTAAGCTCGCCAAGGGCGTCAACACTCTGGCCGACGCCGTTACCGTCACCATGGGCCCCAAAGGCCGCTATGTCGCTCTGCAGCGCACGTTCGGTGCTCCGACCATCACCAACGACGGCGTTTCCGTCGCCAAGGAGATCGAGCTCGAGGACAACATCGAGAACATGGGTGCCCAGCTGGTGAAGGAGGTCGCCACCAAGACCAACGACACCGTGGGTGACGGCACCACCACCGCAACCCTGCTCGCACAGGCCATCGTCAACGACGGTCTGCGCAACGTCGCCGCTGGCGCCAACCCGCTGGCCATCCGTCGCGGCATCGACAAGGCCGTTAACGCCGCCGTCGCCGAGATGAAGAAGCAGGCCAAGCCGGTCGAGACCAAGGAGCAGATTGCTTCCGTCGGTACCATCTCTGCCGGTGACCCCGAGGTCGGCGAGAAGATCGCTGAGGCCATGGAGGTCGTGGGCAAGGACGGCGTCATCACCGTCGAGGATTCCCAGACGTTCGATATCACCATCGACACCGTCGAGGGCATGCAGTTCGACAAGGGCTACGTCTCCGCTTACTTCGTCACGGACAACGACCGCATGGAGGCCGTGATGAAGGATCCGTACATCCTCATCACCGACCAGAAGATCTCCAGCGTCCAGGACATCATGCCCGTTCTCGAGGCTGTCCAGCGCGCCGGCCGTGGCCTGCTCATCATCGCTGAGGACATCGACGGCGAGGCCCTGCCCACCCTCGTCCTCAACAAGATCCGTGGCGCCCTCAACGTCTGCGCCGTCAAGGCTCCGGGCTACGGCGATCGCCGCAAGCGCATCCTCGAGGACATCGCCGTCCTCACCGGTGGCCAGGCCGCTCTGGACGAGCTGGGCGTGAAGGTCGCTGACATCACCGCCGATATGCTCGGTACCGCTAAGTCTGTCACCATCTCCAAGGACAACACCGTCGTCGTCGGTGGCGCTGGCTCCAAGGAGGCCATCGACGCCCGTATCGCTCAGATCAAGGGCGAGATGGAGAACACCACCTCTGACTTCGACCGCGAGAAGCTCCAGGAGCGCCTGGCCAAGCTCTCCGGTGGCGTTGCCGTCATCAAGGTCGGCGCTGCTACCGAGTCCGAGCTCAAGGAGATCAAGCATCGCGTCGAGGACGCCCTGCAGGCTACCCGCGCTGCTGTCGAGGAGGGCATTGTCGCTGGCGGCGGCGTCGCCTTCATGGACGCTGCTCCTGCGCTCGACGCTGTCGAGATCGACGACCCCGAGGAGAAGATCGGCGTCGATATCGTCAAGAAGGCTCTGACCGCTCCGGTCGCTACCATCGCCAAGAACGCTGGCTTTGAGGGCGCTGTCGTGGTCGACAAGGTTGCCGAGCTGCCCGCCGGCCAGGGTCTCAACTCTGCCAACGGCGAGTGGGGCGACATGATCGAGATGGGCGTCCTTGACCCCGTCAAGGTCAGCCGCGTCACCCTGCAGAACGCTGCTTCTGTTGCCAGCCTGATCCTCATCACCGAGGCCACCGTCTCCGATGTGCCCAAGAACACTCAGCTTGAGGACGCTATCGCTGCCGCTACCGCTGGTCAGCAGGGCGGCGGTATGTACTAAGGCCGACAAGGTCTAGAACTCCCACCGGGAATCCGGGGGCGTGACGGGGTTTCTCTCCGGAACGTCCTCGGACATGCAAAGAGGCTCCGCATCGCGCTTCGCGCTGCGGAGCCTCTTTGCGTCCTGCGGAATGTTCCGGAGAGAAACCCCGTCACGCCCCCGGATTCCCTGCGTTTACGGCCTTGAGGTCGGCTCGCGGAGAAAGTCATGGTTGATGGGAGTACGTGTCCCTTTCGCTGTTTCGCGCTTTGCGCGAAAAGCGCGTTACTTTGGCATGGGTGGGGAACGTGGTTGTTGCGGCAACTGATCCCCGCCACAAATTACCCTTGGCATACTTGCGCGAAAGCCTGCTCGTGCTACACTTGCAATTGCTGTTTCAGGGCGGGGTGAAATTCCCCACTGGCGGTAAATCGGGCGGTGCCAAAGGGGTGCCGTGGCGCAGGCGAGGATCTGCGTCGAGCCGATGAGTCCGCGACCCGTGCGTGCGTTGGTTCGCATGCCGGCTGAACTGGTGAGATCCCAGTACCAACGGTTAGAGTCCGGATGAAAGAGGCAGGTGATCTTATGTCTGAACAGTCGCAGCATATCCATTTTGAGAACACGAATAGGTGGAGCACCAAACAGCTCGTTACCATGGCGTTGATGTGCGCCTTGGGTGCCCTGTTTATGTACGTGCAGCTGCCCATCCTTCCTTCGGCGCCGTTTTTGACGTATGACCCGTCGCTGGTGCCGGCGATGGTGTGCGGGTTTGCGTATGGCCCCGGTTCCGGTACCGCTGTTGCAGCCATGGCGATCGTTATCCATGCGCTCACCACGGGTGACTGGGTCGGCGCGCTTATGAACCTGGTTGCCACGCTGGGCTACATTCTGCCCGCGGCTATCGTCTACCAGAAGATGCATACCTATAAGGGTGCCGTGATTGGCCTGGTGCTCGGCGTTATTGCTGCTACGGCGTTGTCTATGGTCGCAAACCTTACCATTGGCGTATGGTTCTGGTATGGCTCGGTCGATGTGATCGCCCCGCTCATGATTCCTGCCGTGCTGCCGTTCAACCTTATCAAGACCGTGCTTAACTCGGTGTTGACGCTTGCAGTGTACAAAGCGGTCTCCAACCTCATCACGCCTAAAAAGGACCAGGTCAAAGGCCGCGCATGATTGAGTGTCGGGGCGTTTCCTTTAGCTATGACGGTGCCGCACCGGCACTCGACGGCGTCGATCTGAACATCGAGGATGGCGAGTTTTTCTGCATCCTCGGTGGCAATGGGTCGGGCAAGTCGACGTTTGCCAAGCATCTGAATGCACTGTTGCAGCCCGATGCGGGCACGGTACGCGTCAACGGCATGGATGCGTCCGACCCCGAGCTGGTCTACGACATTCGTTCGACCGCGGGCATGGTATTCCAGAATCCCGATGATCAGCTGGTAGCAACGCTTGTCGAAGATGACGTTGCGTTTGGTCCTGAAAACCTTGGCGTGCCATCGGCGCAAATTGCGCAGCGCGTACGCGAGGCACTGAAGGGCGTGGGCCTGGTGGGCTTTGAGCGCCACGAGACCCACGCGCTTTCGGGCGGCCAAAAGCAGCGCGTGGCGCTTGCCGGCGTGCTCGCCATGGAACCGCGCGTGCTCATATTGGACGAGGCTTCCTCGATGCTCGATCCGCGTGGACGCAAGGGCCTCATGAAGGCTTGCCGCGCGTTGCACGCTCGCGGCATGACCATCGTGATGATTACGCACTTTATGGAAGAGGCCGCCGAGGCCGATCGTGTCGCGGTGTTTCGGGCGGGGCGCGTTGCCATGCTCGGTAAGCCCGAGGAAATCTTGACGCGGGCAGACGAACTTGCGCAGCTCAACCTGGATATGCCGGCGTCGTGCTGTCTGGGCAGGTCGCTTCGTGCGAAGGGCGTGCCCGTTTGCGCACAGGTGCGTGAGGCGGATATGGTCGCCGAGATTGCGCAGGCTTATGCCGAGCGAAGTGGGGCAGACATCGCGGGGCAGTCTTCCGCATCCCAGTTGGAAATCGCTGACGGCACTGTTCCGGTAGACAACGAGGGCAACACGTCGGAGCCCGTCATCGAGCTATCCCATGTTTCGTACAGTTATTCGCTCAGTCCGCGCGAGCGCCGCCGCTGGCATAAGCGCTCGGCCACTGCGGGCAAATCGAGCAAACAGGCTCTCTGGGGAAACGACCCCAGCAGCCCGTGGGCGCTGCGCGATGTATCGCTGACGGTGCGTCGCGGCGAGTTCCTGGGCTTGGCAGGTCATACCGGTTCGGGTAAGTCGACGCTGGTCCAGCATCTCAACGGTTTGATTCGCCCTCAGGAGGGATCCGTTCGCGCGCTGGGGCTCGATCTGTCAAACAAGAAAGACGCCGCCGCGGTTAAGGCCAAGGTCGGCGTGGTGTTTCAATATCCCGAGCGTCAGCTGTTTGCCGAAACCGTGGCGCAGGACGTGGCGTTTGGTCCGCACAACCTTGGCTTGTCGCAGGCCGAGGTTGCCCGCCGCGTTGAGACATCGCTCTCGCGCGTGGGCCTCGACCTTTCCACGGTCGGCGACAAGAGTCCCTTTGAGCTTTCGGGCGGTCAGCAACGGCGTGTGGCATTCGCCGGCGTACTCGCCATGGAGCCCGAAGTCCTGGTGCTCGATGAACCCATGGCGGGGCTCGATCCGGCTGCGCGCAGGGATTTCCTAGGGCTCATCGACCGACTTCACCGCGATGGCCTGACCGTTGTCATGGTTTCGCACAGCATGGATGACCTGGCAAATTGCTGTGACCGTATCGTTGTGATGAACGAGGGCGCCGTGTTTGCCGAGGGAACGCCCGCGCAGGTGTTTGCGCGCGCGAACGAGCTCAAATCGATCGGCCTGGGCGTTCCTGCCGCCCAGCGCATGGCGCTGGCGCTTGCGCAAGCCGGTGTGCCGCTCCGCTGCGACAAGCTTTATACGGTTGAGGCGCTAGCCGACGAGTTGGCCGGCTTGCTGCTGGGCTGCGCGGACGTGCCTTTGAGGGTTCCGTGTCAGGCTGGTTCCAAGGCGCCCACGCGAGAGGAGGGCTGCTAATGGAGGCGTTCTCATTTGGCAGCTACTATCCCGGGGATAGCGCGGTGCATCGCCTGGATCCGCGTACTAAGTTGCTCCTAGGTTTTGCATTTCTGGTCACCGTGCTCACCGTCGGAAGCTTTTGCGGGCTGGTTCCGGTCGCATTTTTTGTCGTGCTGGTCTATCTCGCAGCCCGGGTGCCGTTGCGCCGGGTCCTATCATCGATGGCACCATTGCTGGCGATTGTCGTGGTGGTCGCGGTGCTCAACCTGTTTTCCGACCAGAGTGGCCGCATCCTGTGGCAGCTTGGCTTTTTGCAGGTGAGCGAGGGCTCGCTGCGTTCTGCGGCGTTTGTGGCGTGCCGCCTGACGTTGATGATGGCCGGCATGAGCGCCATTACACTCACCACGCCGACGCTCGACCTCACCGCGGGCTTTGAACGTCTGCTCGCACCATTTGCGCGCGTGGGGCTTCCGGCGCACGAGCTCGGCATGATTATGGGTATCGCGCTGCGGTTTATGCCGCAATTTGCCACCGAGATGAAACAGACGGCCGATGCACAGGCAAGTCGCGGCGCGCGCGTGACGGGCGGTCCGCTCGGCGGTGTGCGCATGCTCGGCAGTGTGGCGATTCCGCTGTTCACCGGCGTGTTTCGTCATGCCGAGACGCTTTCGGCCGCCATGGATGCGCGCTGCTATCACGGCGAACAGGGACGCACGCGTCTGCATGCGCTTACGTTTGGCCGCGGGGATGCACTGGCCGCGGTGGCGATGGCGCTGCTGGTGACATGCGTTGTCGTTATCAATCTTCAACTCGTCTAAGCTCGATTCGAGCGCAAGAAAGGGGTCCCTATGACCGACAACGACCGCACGGCTCAGCTTGAGCGCGCCTGTTCGTATCTCAGGCGCATTCCGGCGTGGTATCTGGCCACGACCGATGTGGCCGACGGACATCAGCCCCGCGTGAGACCGTTTTCGTTTGCCATGGTCGATGACGGTAAGTTGTGGTTTTGCACATCGCGCGACAAGGATGTGTGGGCGGAGCTGAGTGCGAATCCCAAGTTTGAGCTCTCGGGCTGGAAGCCGGGGGAATGTTGGATCGTATTGACCGGCGAAGCCGCACTTGAGGACGACGCAGTTGCGAGCGACAAGGTGCGTCAAGCGGGCTTTAAGCACATGGTGGGCATTGGCGAGGAACACGAGAGTGCCAACGACGGCCGCCTTGCTTTCTTTTCGGTCCGCAATATTGCCGCGCGCTTCTGTGATATCGACGGCAGCGAGGAGCGCCTGGAGCTCTAGCTCGCACAAACCAGGTTCCCAAACTAACTAGTACAGGAGGAAACGTGGACGGATTGAATACGGTGTTGGAGTATCTGACGTCGGTGCCGGCATGGTATTTGGCGACGAGCGTTGACGGACAGCCTCATGTGCGTCCGTTTTCGTTTGCGCAGATCCAGGATGGCAAGCTGTGGTTTGTAACAGCGCGCACCAAAGATGTGTGGCAAGAGCTGCTGCAAAACCAGCGCTTTGAGGCCACGAGTTGGTGGCCGGGCCATGGCTGGCTTATCTTGCGCGGGCGTGCCGGCTTGGATGACCGGGCTTTAGACGAAATGCGCGAAGCCGGGTGGAAGCATCTAGAGCACCTGGGCGAGCACTATGAGGGGCCTAACGACCCCACGCTCGTCTTCTTTAGCGTCGAGGATCCCGAGGCTTTTATCTGCAATCACGACGAATGGGTGCCGGTCGAGCTCTAGCCGGCTGGCTCATCCTAACAACTTGGTTTTCGCATGGGCGGGCCCCGTATTGCCCGGTGCCGTTAGGAGCGCCGGTCAATACGGGGCCCGCTCCATTTGTCAATTCCTTCAAGTGAATGTGTCGGGAATGTTTCAATGCATGAATATGCAAGCCATTTACGTATTCATGCATCTTTTGGTGCTAAAGTTTCAACCCACTTCATAACGGCCGCTGCGAAATGCGCATCGGTGCATAAATCGCAGACAAGGAGTCTGATATGTCTTTGAAGGTTGGAATCGTCGGCGCGGCTGGATATGCCGGAGCCGAGCTCATTCGCCTCGTGCTCGGTCATCCCGAGTTTGAACTTGTTGCCATTACGTCCAACGCCGATGCCGGCCAGCCGCTGTCCGCGGTGTATCCGAGCTTTGCTGGCGTGAGCGATCTGGTTTTCACCACGCATGACGCCCCCGAGCTTAAATCCTGCGACGCCGTCTTCTTGGCCGTGCCGCACACGGCTGCCATGGCACAGGTGCCCGCACTGCTTGCATCTGGCGTGTCCTGCTTCGATCTTTCGGCCGATTACCGTCTGAGCGACGCGTCTGTCTTTGAGGCATGGTATGCCGTCGAGCACACGAGCCCCGAGTTGCTCAAGACCCGCGCTTTCGGCCTGCCCGAGCTGTTCTGCCAGGACTTGGAGACCGCCGCATCCGATTATGCCGCCGGAAAGCCCGTGTTGGTCGCCTGCGCCGGCTGCTATCCCACCGCAACGAGCCTTGCAGCCGCTCCTGCCGTGCGTGCGGGCTGGGTGGCCGAGAGCGGTCCCGTGATCGTTGACGCTATCAGCGGCGTGACGGGTGCCGGCAAGTCCTGTAACGCCCGCACCCATTTTTGCAGCGCGGACGAGAACCTGGAAGCCTATGGCGTGGGCAAGCATCGTCATACGCCCGAGATCGAGCAGATACTCGGCCTGGCCGACCGCATCGTCTTCACCCCGCACTTGGCACCGCTCAAGCGCGGCCTGCTTTCCACGGTGACGATGCCGCTCGCGCCGCAGGCTCTCGACGCGCTGGTTCTTGAGGATGTCGTCGACCATTACAAGAAGTTTTACGCCGGTCGCACCTTTGTGCGCGTGCTCGATGCCGGCCAGCAGCCCAAGACGGCTTCGGTCGTCGGTACCAATGCCGCCCAGATTGGCCTTGCGCTCAACAAGCGTGCAGGCGTGCTGGTGGCGACGGGCGCCATCGACAATTTGTGCAAGGGTGCTGCGGGCCAGGCGGTCCAGTGCGCCAACATCGTTTTTGGCTTTGACGAGCGACGAGGCTTGCTCACAGTGGCGTGCCCGGTGTAGCACATTCGATTGTTAGCGATTTGGTAGTCGGGTATCGAGTTGGGCGCCACTTTTAAGCTGGTCTAGTAGTTGCGACCGGTATGGCGTGCCAGCCGATGCCCGCTTTTTTATTTGATATAGGGAGTCGTAGGGACGATGAATACCGACCTGATTGATATTAAGATACGCGCCGTCGAGGGTGGCGTTACGGCGGCAGCTGGCTTTAAGGCCGCAGGCATCCATGCGGGATTCCGGAAGAATCCCGAGCGCTTGGACTATGCGCTCGTCGTGCCCGATAAGCCCTGTCCCGGCGCCGGCGTGTTTACGACCAACCGCTTTTGCGCGGCGCCCGTGCAGGTGAGCCGTGTCAACCTAGGCGGTGCGGACAAGGGCTATGGAATCGTCGCCGGCGTTTCAATCAACTCCGGCAACGCGAACGCTGCCACGGGCGAGACCGGCCTAGCCTGCGCGCGCGAGACGTGCAACATCGCCTCGCAGGTTATTGGCTGCGAGCCCCAGCAGATCCTGGTTGCCTCGACGGGTGTGATCGGACAGATTTTGCCGATCGACACGTTTGAGGCAGCCGTCCCGTCCGCCTACGAGGCGCTCTCTGCCCATGGCGGTGCCGATGCGGCCCGTGCCATCATGACGACCGATACGCATTCCAAGGAGTATGCCGTTCGCTATCGCAGCGAGGCTGCGGGCCATGCGGGCAACGCTTATACGGTGGGCGGTATGTGCAAGGGCTCGGGCATGATCATGCCCAACATGGCCACCATGATCGCAGTTATCACCACCGATGCCCCCGTCGAGCCTGCGGCACTTCATGCCCTGCTGCTCTCGACCGTCAAGCAGACCTTTAACAAGGTAACGGTCGATTCCGACACCTCGACCAACGACACCTGCATCATGCTTGCCTCCGGCGCCGCTGCCGCAGATGCCGAGCCTATCGTCGAGGGCTCCGATGCCTTTGACGAGTTGGCATTTGCCGTGCACGAGGTGTGCGAGAGCCTGGCGCGCAATATCGCCGCCGATGGTGAGGGCGCATCCAAGCTTGTTACGGTCAACGTTACCGGAGCCGCCAACGACGAGGAAGCTGATATCGCCGCCCGTGCCGTCGCCAACTCGCCGCTCGTTAAGACCTGCATCGCCGGCCACGACTGCAACTGGGGCCGTGTTGCTATGGCGCTTGGCAAGTGCGGCGTGAAGTTTAATCAGGAAGACGTTTCCATCGACATGATGGGCATGCCTGTCTGTCGCGACGGTCTGACTGTTCCCTTTGACGAGGACGAGGCTCTACGACGTTTCGAGGCGCCCGAGATCGTGATCTCGGCCGACCTGGGCGCAGGCGACGCGGCAACGACTGTGTGGACCTGCGACCTCACGCATGAATACATCTCCATCAACGGCGACTACCGTTCCTAGATTCCAGGCATGCTGCGCATCTTGCCGCGATTGCGGACGGCGGAGTACGGCGCGATAACGATACGAAAGACGAGGCAGATTATGAAATTCGCACGCGATTGTCGTTCGAGCGAATCCAACGAAGCAACCGCGCAGCTGCTGTTCGAAGCGCTGCCGTGGATTAAGAACCTGACCGGCAAGACGGTTGTTATCAAATATGGCGGAGCCGCCATGGTTGATGAGCAGCTGCGCCGCGACGTGATGAGCGACATCGTTTTGCTCAAGATCATCGGTATGCGTCCCGTCATCGTGCACGGCGGCGGCAAGGCCATCAACGAGGCGTTGAGTCATTACGATATTCCCGTCGAGTTTAAGAACGGCCAGCGCGTGACTACGCCGGCGACCATGGATATCGTGCGCGAGGTGCTGGGCGGCAAGGTTAACCAGGAGCTGGTCGCTGCCATCAACCACCACGGTAATTTGGCCGTAGGCGTGTCGGGCAGCGATGCCGGCACGCTCATCGCCGAGCCGCTCGACCCCGAACTCGGTCGCGTGGGCAAAGTGACGCACGTCAACACCGACTATATCGAGCGCTTGCTCGATAGCGAGTACATTCCCGTAATCGCTACCGTCGCGGCGGGGGAGGACGGCGGCTTCTTCAACATCAACGCCGATACCGCCGCCGGCGCCGTTGCGGCGGCGCTTCATGCGCACAAGGCGATTTTTTTGACCGACGTCGACGGTCTGTACAAGGACTTTAG
>UQZH01000046.1 GCA_900545445.1 uncultured Collinsella sp.
CGGCGGTCACGGTAACACCAACGGTCAGCGTGCCCTCGGAGACGTGCACGACGTGGGCATACAGGCCGTTGTGGTTCTTGGTATCGGAAACGGTCAACGCAACGCCCTCGGCGGAAAGCTCGCCGGCGTCACCCTGCTGACCGCCCATCTCGGCATAGAACGGGGTACGATCGAGCACAACCTCGACATCCTCGCCGGTGGCAGCGGACTTGACGGACTCGCCGTTGCGCACAATAGCGACAACCTTGGCGCCCTCGATCACATCGTTGTCATAGCCGTCGAACTCAGTCGCAGCGACCTTGTCGGAAAGCTCAACCCACACGTCATTGAAGCTGCCCCATGCGTCGCCCTTAGCATTGGCGCGAGCGCGGGCCTTCTGATCCTCCATGCAGGCGGTAAAGCCGTCCATGTCGACATCGTGGCCAGCGGCGCCGGCGATCTCGACGGTCAGGTCGATGGGGAAACCAAAGGTGTCGTGCAGCTTAAAGGCAACATCGCCCGGAAGCACGGCGCCCTCGGCAAGCGCTGCCAGAGCCTCGTCCAGGTAAACGCGGCCGTTGTCGAGCGTCGTGGAGAAGCGCTCCTCCTCGGAGGCGACGATACCCTTGACGAGCGCAACGTTTTTGAGCAGCTCGGGGTAGGCCTCGCCCATCTGAGCGTTGACCTCGTCGATGAACTTGGTCAGGAAGGCGCCCTCGATGCCCAGCAGGCGACCATGGAACACGGCACGACGGAGCAGGCGGCGAAGGACGTACTCGCGACCCTCGTTACCGGGGAGGATGCCGTCAGAGATCATGAAGTCGACGGCACGGGAGTGGTCGGCGATGATGCGCAGGGAGCGGCTGGCACCGGAATAATCGTCAGCGTCATAGGTCTTGCCGCTGATCTCCTCACCGAGCTTGATGAGGTGCTGCATCAGATCGCCATCGTAGTTAGCGGTCTTGTGCTGCATGATAGCGGCCATGCGCTCCAGGCCCATGCCCGTATCGAGGTTGCGATGCGGCAGCTCCGGCATGGAACCGTCCTCCTGGCGGTCGTACTGGGTAAACACGAGGTTCCAGAACTCAAGGAAGCGGTCGCAGTCGCAGCCGGGCTTGCAGTCGGGGCTGCCGCAACCGACCTCCTCGCCCATGTCAAAGTAGATCTCGGAGCACGGACCGCAGGGGCCGGTGGGGCCGGCGGCCCAGAAGTTGTCGTCCTCGCCCAGGCGGGAGATGTGGTCCTCGGCAACGCCCAGAGAACGCCACACGTCGTGGGTCTCGTCGTCCTCGGTAAAGACGGTAAAGTACAGGCGGTCGAGCGGCAGCTTGAACTCCTTGGTGATGAGCTCAAAGGCCCAAGCGCAGGCCTGCTGCTTAGAGACGCCGCCAAAGGAGAAGTCGCCGAGCATCTCAAAGAAGGACAGGTGACGGCCGTCCTCGCCGATGCAGTCGATGTCATTGGTGCGGACACACTTCTGGCAGGAGATCGCGCCGATCTCCTTCATGGTCTTCTTGCCCTGGTAGTACTCCTTAAACTGGTTCATGCCGGCGTTGGCAAGCAGCAGCGAGGGATCGTCGGGGACGAGGGACGAAGAAGGATAGAGCTTAAGACCGCGCCCCTCAAAGAAGTTGAGGAACTTGGAGCGGATCTCGGCCGTAGTCATTGACGGGTAGTCAGCACTCATAGAGGGAATCTCCTCGGTTTCACATCGAAACAGTTCAAACGTAACGATATTACCATCCCGCCGCGCCAGTGCAAAAAAGAGGGCCGCCAAACAGCGACCCTCCAGCGAAAGTGCACGTTATGTAGTACTGCGCGATCCTTTGAAAAAGGACTGCTGTAGAATTACATATAAGATTCACCCGGAAGGAGCGATCGATGAAAAGCAAACGATTTGTCCTGAATGCACTTCTGGTTGTAGCACTTTTAGCGCTCTTGGCCTTCTCTTGCTGGTATGCAAACCAACCAGCCTTTGGCTACGTATTGTATGCAGTAATGTCCGGCGATAAAGCTTGTTACACTCTACGCGTAATTGACGTTCTCTTTTTCTATGTAGCCGGCCCCTTATCAATCGCTTTGCTCGCGTTTCTTGTCATTTACAACTTCAAGAAACGCTAGCGGTGCCTATTTGGAATCCGAATCGTCCATGGAGCCGTCGATGCCGGTTTTGGTGTCGTCGTCCGTATTGGAATCGTCATCCTTGGCGAAGGGGTTCTTGAAGAAACCCGTCGCATCGGGCTGCAGACCAGAGAGCTTGATCCAGGGATTATCGAGCTCGGGCTTGGGCATTGCCTGCGCCTCGGGCGCGGTCTCGTTGCCAATGAGCTCGGATTCATAGATGAACGTATCGTCTCCAAGGGCGTCATAGGCGGCGACCGGGTTGCCCTCGGCATCGCGATACGGCGTGCCCTTAAACACGGCGCCGTCGTATGCCACGAGCTGACGGCCGGTCTCGTT
Source organism: uncultured Collinsella sp. (assembly GCA_900545445.1). Taxonomy (GTDB): domain Bacteria; phylum Actinomycetota; class Coriobacteriia; order Coriobacteriales; family Coriobacteriaceae; genus Collinsella. The sequence goes on from UQZH01000046.1 coordinate 2,440, forward strand.
CTCAAAGTAGTAGACGAAAATGCCCTTGAGGGCCGCGCATAGCGGAATGGCGATGACCATGCCGATGGGACCCATGAGTGCCGAACCAATAACGAGGGCCGTCAGGCTCATGATGGGATGCACCTGCACCGAACTCTGCATGACCTTGGGGGAAATGACGTTATCGGTGACGTTTTGAGCCACCATGGTCACAACGAGCGTCCACAACGCCAGCATGGGGCTGAACATAAAGCCGAGCACCGTGGCAATCGCCGCGCTTACCCAGGGACCGACAACCGGGACCAAGTGCATGATGCCGGTAAAGATGGCCATGAGCGCCGCGTAGGGATGGCCAATGAGCGTAAAGCCGATAAAGGCGAGGATGCCACCGCAGATGGACGTCACGACCATGCCGCGCATATAACCGCCGACCGAGCGCGAAAGAATCGCGACCATAAAGCGGTACGATGTCTCTTTTTCCTGTCCGATGATGGTGCAGACCTCGTGGTGCATACGGGGATAATCGCAGGCAAGCCAGTAGGCAAGCACCAAACCCAGGAAGATGACGAACAGCTGCGAGGCCGTGTTGGTGATCAGCGGGAACACGCCGCGACCGAGCTCAGCGGCGATTTGCGATACGTACTTGGACGCCACCGTGACGAGCGAAGAAAGGTTATCGTCCAGGTACTCCTTGAGCGGCGTGTTGTTGAGCGTCTTAGCGTGCGAAATCATCTCGTTGAGATCACCGCCCGCAACGCGAAGCTGCTCAGGCAGACGGCTCAGGACTTCCATAATCTGACCGAGCAAAATTGGCGACAGGATGCAGACGACGCCGACGAGCACTGCCACAACCACGATCAGCGCGATGAGCGAACCGATGCCACGGTTGACGCCGTGATGCTCGAGCCAGTTAGTGATCGGAGACATCACAAAAGCGATGATGGAACCGACAGCGAGAAACTCGATAACCGGCGCCAGGATACCCATAAGGTTAAAGATGACGGCGGCGATGACAATGCAGCCGACGACAGCCCAAATGCGAAGCGTCAGAATACGGGTATCGCGCAGCGTGCGATCGGTTTGTTGGGGGTGCTCAATCATGAACGAACCATCACTCCGTCGGGGTCGATCTTGTCCTGTATCTTCTTAAGGGTACGGCGCAGCAGGCGCGAAACCTGCACCTGCGAGATACCCAGCTTCTTGGCGATCTCGATCTGGGTCATGCCCTTCACAAAGCGCAGCTCGATAACCTCACGCTCACGCGGCGAGAAATCGCGAATGGCTTCCTCGATCACCAGGCGGTCATCGGTAAAATCGAGCTCGTTGTCGTCATCGGCATAGCGGTCGAGAATCGAGGGGGCATCATCGGAATCGGACGCGCCAGGAGCCTCGATGGGCACCGAGGTATAGGCCGAAGACGATTCCATGGCCTCCAGCACCTCGTCGACGGTCACACCCAGGTACTCAGCGATTTCTTCAACCTTAGGCGAGCGCTGCAACTCATTGGTGAGCTTGTCGGTGGCCTGGTTGACCTTGGCAGAAAGCTCCTGCAAACGGCGCGGCACGCGCACGCTCCAGCCCTTATCACGGAAGTGACGCTTGATCTCGCCCAGGATGGTAGGCGTGGCAAATGTCGTGAACTCGAGTCCGCGCTCGGGGTCAAAGCGGTCGATAGCTTTGAGCAAACCCAGATAGCCGACCTGCGTAAGGTCGTCGAGCGGCTCGCCGCGGTTCTTAAATTTGTTGGCAAGAAACCTTACCAGGTTCATATGGGACATGACGAGCTGCTCACGTGCGTCCGGATCACCGGTCTCTTTGTAGCGACGAAACAGCTCGCGGGTTTTCTCCTTGTCCCAAGCGGTCTTACCGCTCCGGGAACGTTCGGTCATATTAGATATCCGCCTTGAGGTCGAGGGAAAGCGTCAGGGGCGCCGCAGTCTTTTCGTAGGAATCGCACACGCTCGCGAGGATGAGCTCGGCATACACCGCAGCCTGGTCGTCTTCATCGACCGTAGCCTGGTCGCCAAAGGTAATAGTCATGCCAACGTGGGTCTCATCGACATCGAATTTGATGGTGATGTCATCGCAGTCGACCGCGGTGCAACCAAAGATGAAAGCCTCCTCAGCAGCCATGCGGATGTCCTCGATGCGATCGACAGACATAGAGCACAGGGCACCAACGTTGGCTGCCGTCATGCGCACAAGGCGAGCGAGACGCGGGTCACCGGCAACGGTCAGCGTGATAGGGCAGGTTGCTTCGCTACTCATCGCAGGACTCCTCAGAGGTCTCGGCGGGCGTATAGGTGTAATACTGAGCCGGCTTGGATACAGACTTCTGACCATCATCGTCGCCCGCGGCGGCCTCGTCCTCAGCCTCACCAATCAGAACGCGCTCGATAGGCTGCTCGGCCTCGGTGGCGGCAGCGGCGAGCTTGCGATCGGCGTCGGCTGCAGGAGCCTTCACCTTATTGAAGAGCTTCTGCACAGCACCGGCGGCAGAGTCGGTCACGCTCGACACAGCATTGCTGGCCTCGGCCATGCTGCCCGTAACCTCGGAAATGTCGCGAACCACGGCTTCGACCTCTACGAGATTGGAGGTAAGGGCATCAACTGCCGTCTTGCTCGACTTAAGCAGCGGCTCCATCTGGGCAAGCGCCGGCGTAAGCTCATCGACAGCGCCATCGAGCTTTGCCACCACAGGCTGAGCCTCGGCGATGGTGTTGTTGAGGTCGTTCACGGTCTTATCGAGCGAGTCAACAACATTGCGGGTCTTGCGCAGGGTAAGCGCGAGCTCAGCGATGGCCCACACGCCGGCAACGGCGAGCAGCAGCAGGGCGATTTGAATGGGACTCATACAAGCCTCCCGGAAGAATCGAAATACAGACGCTTTTCATGGTACCCCAAAGGGGACCGAACATGCCAAGAGCAGCAACGTGGGACAAAATTATCAGCAGCTACTTCGGTGCATTCCCGCTGCGGTCACGTTCGCTTTGCTCTACGCGCCACTCTTCCCAGCCGCGCCCGGCAGGCTGCCAGAACGCACCGCGCTCCAGCCCCTCGGGCAAATAGCGCTGATCGACCCAGCCTTCAGGATAATCGTGCGGGTATTTATACACACCGTATTCATCGCTGCCCGGGCGATGGCGATCGCGCAGATAACTCGGCACCTCGCGAAGCCCACTAGAATGTATATCGGCCAGCGCCGCATCGATCGAAGCCTCACACGCGTTGGATTTTGGCGCCAAGCACACATAGAGTGCAGCCTGAGCCAGGTTAATGCGGCACTCGGGATAGCCAATGACCTCGGCAGACTTAAACGCGGCATGCGCCACCAAAAGCGCCTGCGGGTCGGCGTTGCCAACATCCTCAGAAGCGTGAATCATAATGCGGCGAGCGATAAACTTAGGATCCTCCCCAGCATCGATCATGCGCGCGAGCCAATAGATCGTGGCATCGGGGTCGCTACCGCGCATGGACTTGATGAACGCACTGATGATGTCGTAGTGCATGTCGCCGTTTTTGTCATACGTAAAGCCGCGACGCGGGTTGGCGATCTTTACGTCATCCACGGTGATGGGATAGCGCTCCCCCGCCGCGGGCGCTGGCGTTCCCTCGGTATCGGGACGCGTGACGGCAATCTCGCTCGCAAGCTCGAGCGTCGTGAGCGCCGAGCGAGCGTCACCCGCTGCCAGCGTGCAGATGGTCTTGACCGTATCCTCATCGGCCGAGAACTTACCGTTCAAACCCTGCGGCGCCTCGAGCGCACGCTCAATAAGCGTGGCGATATCCTCGTCTTTAAGATGCTCAAGTTCCACCACGCGACCGCGCGAGAGCAATGCCGAGTTGACCTCGAAGTACGGATTCTCCGTCGTGGCGCCAATCATTATGACGGTACGGTTCTCAACTGCATGCAGCAGGGCATCCTGCTGCGACTTGGAGAAGCAGTGAATCTCATCTATGAAAAGAATGGTGCGGCGGTCGTAGGTATTCAGGCGCGTCTTGGCCTCGTCAATCACGCGACGAAGGTCCTTTACGGTGCCCGTCACGGCGCTGACCTCGACAAACTCGCTCTTAGTATGGTTGGCGATAATGTGGGCCAGCGTCGTCTTGCCCGTACCGGCCGGCCCGTACAGAATCACACTCGACAGCACGTCGTGCTCAATCGCGGCACGTAACCACGAGCCCTTACCGACGGCCTTTTGCTGGCCCACATACTCGTCGAGTGAATTGGGCCGCATGCGCACCGCAAGCGGCGCATTCTGAAAGGAACGCTCACGCGTCGAAGCAGAAAAAAGGTCGTCCATAGCCATCCCGTGCGTCAATCAAAAACGTTTTCCACCAACAGTATACCGAATAAATACGAACTACCGTTCGTTAATATAGGTACGGTGCGGAAACTTCAACCCCGGGAACAGCTTGCTCGTGAGCTCACAGAAATAGCCATCCGTCATGCTCGAAATGTAATCTACTACGGTCTGATCTATATCGTCCTGCCATGCATAGGCGCGATCGTAGTAGGAAAGCTGCCGCTCAATGCGAGAAATGTGGTGTTTAAAGATGTAAGAAGACTCGTTGCCTTCGTTTATATCCTGCAGGCAACGGTTGTAGAGCTTTTCGAAGGCCTCGCGCAGCTCCACTTCGGAGTCGCCTTCGATGCCGCCCTTGCTATAGATCTTCTCGTAGTTCTCGCGCTTGGCTCGGCGGATCTCCTCAAACAGGTCCTCGCTCATCTCGATGCGTGGCTTGCCATAGCTGTGCTCGACGATATCGATGGAGGCATGCGTGAGGATCCAGCTGTTGTAGGCTCCACCCCGACCGTCATCAAAAGCATTGGGCGACAGAAGGCCCGCCGCAATGGCGTCTTGGCGATCGCGCCCTACGTAGGCAAGGATATCCGAGATGCGAACCACGCAGCCCTCGAGCGTCATGGGGCGCAGGTGCTCGATTGCGCTATAACCCGTGGCAATGCAATCCTCAACCGTCTGATCGAACTGGTCAAAGGAGCCCATATCCGAGAGCTCAAACACACGTTGCTCGTACTCACCGTTGTGGCATAGCACGCCGTCGAGCGTCTGGAGCGACACGTTGCGGCCGTACAGCGCGTCGAGCACGCGGACCGACTGCACGTTATGGAAAAAATAACGACCCGTGCGCTCGTGATAGATATCGTTGAGGAATCGCTCACCGGCATGGCCAAAGGGCGTGTGGCCCAAGTCGTGGCCTAAGCCAATCGCCTCGATCAGATCGCAGTTGAGCCCCAAGGCACGTCCGATATCGCGCGCGATGCGCGAAACAAGCTGCACGTGCAGGCCGCGACGCGACAGGTCGTCGTTGCTGCGAAAACTAAAGACCTGCGTTTTGCCTGCATAACGGGTGTATGCGGGCAGATGCAAAATCTTTTCGGTATCGCGCATAAATGCCGGACGCATGAGCGTGCCCACATCTGCGGCTCGATCAACACGGCGGATGACCTGACCATCGTTGCATCGATAAGGGTTAACGACACCCGAGCCACGGTCGGCAGCGATACGCTCGACCAGCTCGGGCGACAACGCCGAGGGAATGCGATCCGTACGCGCCTTGATGGCGGCTGTCTGTTGATTGATTGCCATGGCATGCTCCTTAAAAAGGGCGCGCAACGATTACAACGTACTACCCACGACCTCGATTATGGCAAATATCGGCACTAAAAACGGCAGCAATGGCAAGGAGCGCGATTTTGTGATGAGACAGGCGGCGGCAAGGGCCAGAAGCGCAGCCGCAAACGCGACGATACCACCCAAGGGATCGAAGGTACAAAGGGCAAAGAGCGCCTTGGCGTCCCCCATACCAATGCCGGGAGCGTGGCAAACACGACGCCAAAGCGACTCAGTAAGCACAAGGGCAAGGTAGACGATGACCGCAAGACCGGCGTGGTCAAGCGCCGTGTTCATGCCAAGATCTAGCCAGACGCCCACAAATGCTGCCACGGTGCACGCGGCAGCAAGCGCGTTCGGAAACCGCCGCTCGTGCGCATCGATGCAAGCACCAGCGATGGCGCACAGCCAAAACGGGATATAGACCATCGAGCACCTCCTCGAGCTGCATCGTAAAAGTAAAAAACCACCACAAAGGTGCCTGTCCCCTTTGTGGTGGTTTTGGTGGTGGTTATTTGGCGCCTTGCATGACCTCATCGAGGGTAACGTTGACGGCGTGCTGCGTCGGGACCCAGTCGACCTTTAGGAACAGAGCAGCCACCGTGATGGGGATATAGCTGAACATAAAGATCGGGAAGGTAAACAGGTTGGTCACCAAACGCCACTTTTGCGCACAGTGAATATGCTTGTACTCGAAGATGGTCGTGAGTAGCGCCAGGATAAAGAAGGTCTGGTACATCATCGCGAAGGTCATGATGAGCGAGGCGGCGCACGCCTGCATCTCGACCTCGGTGGCCAAAAAGCCGTGCGAAAGACCGCCCACGACGAGGAAGGTCACGTTGGCGAGCATAGAGATCAGGGACAGCAGCATGCCCGGAGCGATGGTCATAAACATGTCGTAGGCGGCAAAGCGATGATAGCGGAAGGTCGACTTGACCAAGTGCTTACCATAGGTAAAGAATACCTGGTAAAAGCCCTTAGTCCAACGCATGCGCTGTTTCCAGGACGCCTTAAACGTCACGGGCTGCTCGTCAAAGAACTCCGCCGGTGCATAACCGATGCGAATGCCATGGATGGCGCAGAACGTGGTGAACTGAATGTCCTCAGTCAGCGTGTGGAACTGCCAGCCGTGCATGCCTTCGATCACGCTGGCAGAAATGAGATAGCCCGAACCCGAGACGGCGCAAGACGTCTTGCAGATATTACGCGCGTTGTTGAGAAAGCGTGCCTCACGCAGATACCAGGTGGCATTAGCTGCCGAGACCCACGAGCTGCCGAAGTTCTTGGAGTTGCGATAGCTCGTGACCACATGGAAACCCTGGTCAAAGGCATCGTTCATCTTAGACACGTAATCGCGGGAGATAACGTTGTCGGCATCGAAGATGAAGTAGCCCTCAAACGTGTCGGGATACTCGTTAAGGATACGGTCGAAACCAAAGTCCATGACCCAGCTCTTGCCCTTACGGGCCAGATCATTGCGCTCGTAAACAATGGCACCGGCCTCGCGCGCAAGCTGCGCCGTGTTGTCGGTGCAGGCGTCGGCGACGACGAAGACCTCGATAAGCTCGGACGGATAGTCCTGATCCTTGATGGAGCGTACGAGGTTGGCGATCACGGCTTCCTCGTTATGCGCCGCGATAAAGAACGCATAGCGGTGGAGTTTTTTGGCCTTGGGAGGCGCGACCTCGCCACGAAGAGCACCGATGACAAAGAAGACCACCTGGTACAGAAAGCAGACCGTGAGCAGCGTAACCACAATCTGGTTAAAGATCACGATGGGCGTGTTAGTTTGTAAAAAGGCGAGCATGCAGGCTCCCGAGAACGCGTTACGTAAACAACCGTATATCATACCGCAGGCTTACCGAGTTCAAGAAACCACCTAATACCGGCTAGGCTTCGAGAAGGCCAAGCTGCGGGACGATGTCGTCGCCGGCGGCGGTGCGGCCAAGCGAGCGCGGGGCCAGGTCGTCAAGAACCGCAGCAAGATCCCAAGGCAGCTCGTCGCGGCATTCGATGCGCTCACCCGTCACGGGATGGTCGAATGCGACGCGCCAGGAATGAAGGAATTGCCTGGTCAGACCCTGATCGGCACGCGCATCGCACTTACCGTAGAGCGGATCGCCCACGCAGGCGTGGTTGATATGGCGCATATGCACGCGAATCTGATGTGTGCGGCCCGTAAACAGGTGGCACTCGACGAGCGTATAGCCGTCGTCGAAACGCGTGGAATCGAAGCGCTCGAGGACTTTAAAGGTCGTAATGGCCTGACGGGCAAAGGGGTCGTCCGAAACCGCCATCTTGACGCGGTCGCGCGTAGAACGGGCGATACCGGTATTGATGGTGCCCTCGTCCATGGCGATGTGCCCGTGAACGAGCGTGATATAGCGACGATCGAGCGTGCGCGTGCGAATGAGATTTTGAAGCGCGCGCTGCGTGTCGTCGTCCTTTGCCGCAAGCATGAGACCCGAGGTATCGCGATCCAAACGATGCACGATCCCGGGGCGGTCCTCACCCTGTACGGTACCAAGATGGTCGATGCCGCAGTGGTAGACCAGAGCGTTCGCAAGGGTGCCGCTCTCGTGGCCATGGGCGGGATGGCACACCAGGCCCCGCTGCTTGGAGAGCACGATAAGGTAGTCGTCCTCGTAGCGGATATCGAGGGGAATGGCCTCGGGAATCACGTCGGTCGGGTCGTGCGGCTCGGGCAAGTCGACCGAGATGCGATCGCCGGCGCGTACGGCGCACTTTTTAGAGAGACAAGTCTCACCGTTGACGGCAACGGCGCCTCCCTCGATCAGATGCGCGCAGGCAGAGCGCGTGGGACAGCCATCGTTGGCGCCCAAATAGGCGTCAAGACGCTGACCAGCGGAATCGTCGGCAACAAGAATATGGATGTCGGCCATTAACGCTCATTCCTTTCGCGAATCTTGCGGGCACGCTCCCCACGCTGCTTGGCCTTGCGCTTAGCGCGGGCCTCATCACGGGCATTGAGCTCGGCAGTCGCATCAACCTCGCGGGCCGCGGGGCTCAAGAACATGTATCCGAAGAGGGCGAGCACGACGCCCAAGGTAATGCCGATATCGGCCACATTGAAGACGGGGAAGTCGATGAAGGTGGTGGCAATAAAATCGGTCACGAAGCCAAAGGCCAAACGATCGATAGCGTTGCCGATAGCACCGCCCGCAACCATCGCCATGCCCACAACCTCAAGATGGGCGAGCTGGGGTGCACGAATGAGGTACACGGCAATAGCGACAATGACCGCCAGCGCCAGCACGGCAAACGCGATGCCATGCCCCTCGCCCATGCTAAAGGCAGCACCGATATTGCGGACAAAAATAAAGTCGATGACACCGGGGATGACGGTCACATGTAAAGCATCGCCCACGGCACGAACCGCAAGCTTGGTCAACTGGTCAACAAGCAGCACAACGAGCGCCACCCCACCAGCAACACCCAACCGCCAACGCAAAGGCGGCGTCATATCCCCAGTACGACCCAAAGAAATCCCCTACCCTCAAGAACATCGAATTCCGTTTAACGCAGAAGATAATCATACATTGACGCAAGCAAGAAGCGACAAATCTCCCAAGAACGGAAACACCGTAGGTAGAGCATAAATGAGTGAGCGGGTCGCATTTGAGACAAGGTGACGTGAAATGAAAGGGCGCTGACCTTTCGGTCGCGCCCTTGAAATTGAACGTCAGATTGTCCAAATGCGGCCCGCGCAGCGTCGGCAGGTCCGACGTTCGCCAGAACGGCGGAACCCCCAATTGCCGCTCTGGCGGGTTTGCAGCGTCAACCGCTTACGCGATTTGGTAAAACCGCGTAACTACAAAGCGTCAGCGCAGCGCTTGCAGATATGAGCGTGGCCGTTGTACTCGCCAACGGTGGTGCGGTAGTTCCAGCAACGGTCGCAGCACTCGCCCTCGGCAGCTTCAATGGCAACGGAGAGTTCCTCGCCCTGGGTCAGCTCAACATCGGAGACGATGTAGAACTCGGCCAGGTCGACGGCCTTATCACCGGTCAGCAGCGCGTACATCTCGGCGGGAACGACCGCCTTGACGCGGACCTGCTGGCTCTTAGTGAAGGTGCCGGCAGAACGGGCATCCTCAAGGGCCTTGGTCACGGCGCTACGGAGCTCGAGCGAAGCCTCGAGCACGCCCTCAAACTCATTGGCCTCGTCGACCGTGATGGGCGACTTGTACCAATCGAGCAGCGCGGCGTACTTCTGGTGATCGACGCAGCCGGCGGGCGCATATGCCATGGCCTCGTCGACGGTATAGGACAGGATCGGCTGCAGGTCGCGCATGAGCATCGAGAAGAGCTCGGCCAGCACGGTCTGGGCACTGCGGCGCTCGAGCGAGCCGGGCTTGTCGCAGTACAGACGATCCTTCAGGGCGTCGAGATACACGTTGGAAAGCTCGGTAACCACGAAGTCATAGAGCGCACGGTAGGCGCGCGGGAACTCATAGCTGGCGTAGGCGTCGTCGACCTCGGCCTGGACCTGGGTCAGACGGGCAACCATGAGCTTGTCGAGCGGCAGCAGGTCGGCAAAGGCGACGCCGTCGGTCTCGGGCTCAAACTGACCCTCGAGCTCGGAGAGCAAGAAGCGCAGCGTGTTGCGGAAACGACGATAGGCATCGGACGTACGAGCGAGAATCTCATGGTCGATGGAGACGTCGGAGCTGGTGTCGACGGAGGCAACCCAGAGACGGATGATGTCAGCGCCCATCTCGTCGCAGACCTTGTTGGGGTCGATGACGTTGCCGAGCGACTTGGACATCTTGCGGCCCTGGCCATCGAGCGTGAAGCCCTGCGAGACGACCGCCTTGTACGGAGCATGGCCGTTGGCACCCACCGAGGTGAGCAGCGAGCTCTGGAACCAACCGCGATGCTGGTCGGAGCCCTCGAGATACACGTCAGCCGGGTACTCAAGCTCGGGTCGATACTCGCAGACGGCCTTCCAGGACACGCCGGAGTCCCACCACACGTCGAGAATGTCCTTATCAGCCTTGAGGTGATGGCCGCCACACTTGGGGCAAACGCAAGCCTCGCCCAGGTAACTCTCGGGAGCGTCGGTGAACCAGGCGTCGGAGCCCTTCTCGTGGAAGAGCTTGATGACGGCGTCGAGCGTGGCGTCGTTCATGACCTTCTCGCCGCAGTCGGCGCAAGTGTAGCTGGGGATAGGCACGCCCCAGTTGCGCTGACGGCTGATGCACCAGTCGGGACGCTGCTCGACCATGGCGCCGATGCGGTTGGCCGCGTGGGCCGGATACCACTTGACGTTCTCGCGGACCTCTTTGCCAGCCTGCTCGCGCAAACCGGTCTTGTCCATCGAGACAAACCACTGGTCGGTAGCACGGAAGAGCACCGGGTGCTTGCAACGCCAGCAGTGCGGATAGCTGTGCGTGATCTTCTTCTCGAGGACTAGGGTACCGCGCTCGCGCAGGAACTCGATGATGTGCGGGTTGGCCTCATCGGTGTCCATACCGCTGAAGGGGCCACCGGTGCCAAACTCCTCGCCGGTGTAGAACTTGCCGTCGTCATCGACCGGCATGCAGATGTCGGTGATGCCCTCCTTGAGGCAGGCAAAGTAGTCGTCGACGCCGTGGCCGGGCGAGTTGTGGACAATACCGGTACCGTCATCGACACCGACGTAATCGGCCAGCAGCGCCACGCCCTCGACACCGTCGAAGATCGGCTGCTTGTAGTGGATGTGGTGGAAGGTCTCGGCGGGAACCACATAGGGCTTGCCGTCGACCATAACCGGAGTGTACTCCCAGCCAAACTCCTCGCAGCACTTAGGAGCCAGGTCCTCGAGCATGACCTCGGCGCGGCCGTCGTGCTCAACGGCGACGTAGGCGGCGCCGGGCTTGAGGGAAACTGCCTGGTCGGAGGGGATGGTCCACGGCGTGGTCGTCCAGATGATAAAGTCGACCGGGCCGTCGAAGTTCTCGAGACCGGCGGGCTTGGAGGTCATCTCAAAGCGCACGAAGATGGACGGGCTCGTCTCGTCGGAGTACTCGATCTCAGCCTCGGCCAGCGCGGTGTGGCAGTGCTTGCACCAGTGGACGGGCTTGTGGCCGCGATAGATCATGCCCTTGTCGAACATGGCCTTGAAGACCTCAATGTCGGCGGCGTCATGCTGGTGATAGAGCGTCAGATACGGGTTGTCCCAGTCGCCAAGCACGCCAAGGCGACGGAAGCCAGCCTTCTGGAGCTCGATGTTCTCGACAGCGAACTTGTTGCAAAGCTCGCGGATCTTAGCCGTGGAGGTCTGGTTGAACTTCTCGGTGCCGAGCTTCTCCTCGACCTTATGTTCGATCGGCTGACCGTGGCAGTCCCAACCGGGAACATAGGGAACCTCATAGCCCTGCATCATCCAGTAACGGTTGATCATGTCCTTGGAGATCTTGTTCATGGCGTGGCCGATGTGGATCGGGCCGTTGGCGTACGGAGGACCGTCGTGCAGCACGAACTTCTTGTGACCCTCGTTCTTCTTTAGAACTTGCTCGTAGACCTTGTTGTCCTGCCAGTCCTTGAGTCGCTTTGGCTCGGACTTGGAAAGACCGGCACGCATGGGAAATCCGGTTTTGGGCAGATTCATCGTCTGCTTGTACTCGTTTGCCACGGTACCCCTTTCTTGTCATGGGCGCGCACGCCCTCTGGGCACCAAAAAAGCGCCCGTCCCTACAAGCTGGGACGAAGCGCCACAAAACGGACAGCCTGTCCGTAAAAGCTCTTCGCTTAACCACCCAGCTTAGATGCCCTCGCTCGCGTCGCCGCGCGCTCGCATCCGTTACTCGGCTGGTCTGTATCGACGACCATCTCGGCGATGTCTACTAAGACGAACCTGCGCGGCACGTCCGTTGGGACCGCAGCTCCGGGGTGTTTTTCATCGGTCGCATGCACGGGTTCTCAGCGCTCCCCGCTCTCTGTAGCATGCGGACGGCCGACTACTCGTCCCCATCAACGCTTATGCGGAGTATGCTAGCACGTTCAGCGCCGGCGAAAAACCCTCAACACTGGTTTTATACGTTCGAAATTTCTCGCGGCTGTGGACCTTCTCTTGGAGCAAAATACCTGAAAGCACTTTATCGAACGAAAGAAGGTTGCTATGCGCACGATTGGAATGAGCGACTACACCGTTGGCGAGGATTGTTTTACCGAGTTGCCCGCCGCGCTGGCAGAGTACGGAGCGACCAAGGTCGCCATCATCGGCGGCAAGCGAGCCCTGGCTGCGGCGCTGCCGGGCATCGAGGCTGCGCTGGCAGGCACCGACGTCGAGATTCTGGAGACGCGCGTCTACGGCACCAACAGCACGCGCGCCAATATCGCCAAGGTCGTGAAC
>UQZH01000047.1 GCA_900545445.1 uncultured Collinsella sp.
TGGTTGACCATGGCGCTTCCCTGCTCGACCACGCCGTCGATGCAGATGGACATGCCGGTGCGCACGGCCACCAAGTCACCGGGCTCAAGCTCGGTCGCGGCAACGCTTACCTCGGTGTCGCCGACGACCTTTTGCGCCTTGTCGGGCACATCGAGCAGCGAGTTGATGAGCTCGTTTTCGCTCATGGCGCGGGTGTAGTCCTCGAGCAATTCGCCCACGTTGAGCAGGAACATTGTCTGGCCCGCGGTGTCGACATCACGTTTGACGAACGAAATGCCGATGGCCGACGCGTCAAGCACGGGAACGGTCAGGCGCGGCTGCGCGAGCTCACGGAGGGCGGCGCGCAAAAAGGTCATGTAACCGGCTACGACAAACACCGTACGCAGGGGCGTGGGCAAAAACCATCGGCGCGCATAGTGGGCGCCGATGAGTGTGGCAAGATCCATAACGAGCTTGTGCTTGCGTGGCTCAAGCTGCATCACGTAACCCGTCTTTGCGTCGGCAATGGCCTGGGCGTCGAGTGCGCCCAGAGCATCGAGCACGCCTGCACGACGCTGCTCGTCATATTCGAGCGCCATCTGGCCGATGCGGCCGTAGACGCGCACCTTGCGCACGCCATCGATTTCGCCACTGAGCTTTAGAAGCGCATCGAGATCGCTCTCTGGCACAGGACCCGCCAACTGGAGGCGGGTCCTGCCGGGGATGTCGCTGATAATCGAGAATCTCATAGTTTGTGCCTGGGAGTGCTACTCGGCTGCCTTGTCCGCAGCGGCCTCGCTCTGGGTGATGTAGGCCGCCTCGGCAACCATGTCGTCGACATTAGCCTTGGCCTGCTCGACCATGTCCTGGTAGCCATTCTTGATGCGCATGCCGCACGCGATACCCTGCACGCAGGCATTCTTTACCGGAGCGCTGGTAAGCAGCTTGATGCCGGCCGTGCCAAGCAGAAAACCGCCACCGACAAGCAGGGTATTGAACGTCGACTTCTTCATGTTGCTTCTCCCTTTTGCCGCATTGGACGCGGCACGGTGCCTCAGCACTCGAGTAAACAAGTTTGCTCGAGCACACTTTTGGAAAAGAGTTTAGTTTATCTAACTATTGAGGTCAACAAAGGTTAACTTTTTGGAAATCTTGGGGCGCGATGTGACCAAGGGACCGCCCCTGCGCCACATCCACAAAAAATGAGGGCGCCATCGGCACCCTCATTCACCAAATTCCATTCAGCCCCGCCTGACCCGAACGGCCGAGTCGTCACGGAACCGAGGGGCCGGGCGCAGGGCCTTGCCTCTCAATGAGTTCCGCACGAACAGGAGGCGCCAGTGGCGCCTCCGTCGTGAGTCAGGACTGTTCGAAATTGAGAGGCAAGGCCCTGCGCCCGGCCCCTCGGTTCCCGCTTACGAGAGCGACGTTCTCAGCAACTCGTTGAAGAGCTTCGGGTTGCCCTTGCCGCGGCTCGCCTTCATGCACTGGCCCACCAAAAAGCCGATGACCTTCTGGTTGCCGTCACGATACTGCTGCGCCTGATCGGCACAGTTAGCCAGCACCTCGTCCACGATCGGCTGCAGCGCGCCGGCATCGCTCACCTGACGCATACCACGCTCGTCGACGATCTTGTTGGGGTCGTCACCGGTCTGGGCCATGGCCTCAAAGACCTCGTGAGCCTGGTTGGAGCTGATGGCATCGGTCGCCAGCAGCTTGGCAAGGGCTGCCACCTGAGCCGGTGCAATACCGGACTCGGCCAGCGAGACGCCCACGCCCTTAAGGTAGGCGATCATCTCGTTGACCAGCAGGTTTGCGACCGTCTGGGCCTCCTTACCGGCCATTCCGGCAGCAGCGGCCTCAAAGAAGTCGGCAAACTCGGGGTCGCCGGCAATCTGCTCGGCATCGGCCGCCTTAATGCCAAAGTCGGCCTCAAAACGGGCGCGCTTGGCATCGGGCAGCTCGGGAATCTCGCCACGGCAGCGGTCGATGAACTCGTCGTCCAGATCGAACGGCGCCAGGTCGGGATCGGGGAACAGGCGATAGTCGTCGGCCGTCTCCTTGACACGCATGACTACGGTGCGCTTGCGACTGGGCTCCCAGTGGCGGGTCTCCTGATAGATGATTCCGCCCTCCTCGAGCACCTCGGCCTGACGGCAGATCTCGTAGGCAAGGCCATCATGCAGGCTCTTAAACGAGTTGAGGTTCTTAAGCTCGGTCTTGGTGCCCAGCTTGGTCTCGCCACGGCGGCGCAGCGACACGTTGCCGTCGCAGCGCATGGAACCCTTCTCCATGGAGCAGTCAGAAATGCCCAGCGTCACAAAGATGCGACGGAGCTTCTCCATAAACAGGCGCGCTTCCTCGGGCGTACGCAAGTCGGGCTCAGTCACGAGTTCAATCAAAGGCGTGCCGCAGCGGTTGTAGTCGACGAGCGACTCGGTCGCGGCGGTAATGCGGCCCTCGGCACCGCCCACGTGCACCATCTTGGCGGCGTCCTCCTCCATGTGGATGCGCAGGATGCGGATGGGCACCGTGTAGGAACCATCCTCGCGGCGCTCGGGCATCTGTAGGTTGGACGCGTCGTAGCTGGCCAGATGACCGGCACGCTGATTGCCTTCGCGCATGGTCGACGTCATGGACGTGGACAGGCCCTCGGCGTTGGCCGAAGCGCTCGCCAGGCTCTGGGCCTCGGCCTCGCCAAATGCGCAGTCGGGGCGCTCGGCGGCGCCGCGACCGGTCACGTCAAGATTCAGGTGACCGTACATGGCAAAGGCGACCGGACCCTGCGTGGTCTGGAAGTTCTTGGCCATGTCGGGATAGAAGTAGTGCTTGCGATAGAACATCGAGTGGCGCTGGATCTCGCAGTTGGTGGCGAGACCTGCCTTGACGATGCTCTCGATGGCGCGCTTGTTGGGCACCGGCAAGGCGCCGGGCAGGCCCAGACACACCGGGCACACGTTGGCGTTGGGCTCGTCATCGTGGCTGAGCTTGCAGTTGCAGAACATCTTGGTATCGAGTGCGGTGAGCTCGGTATGGATCTCCAGGCCGATCACGGCCTCCCAATCCTGCAGGACCTCGGAAAGCTCCTTCATTACAGCTCGCCTCCCTTCCCGGCAAAAGCGGGCGCGACGGAAAGCGCGGGCGCACCCGTGGCGGCATCGGCAAAGCCGCGCTCCAGGGCGCGGGCAAACGTGAGCAGCTGACGGTCCTTAAACGCCGGACCCACCAGCTGGGCAGAAACGGGCAGCTGAGTGTCCTCGCCCAGACCCAGCGGCACCGAGATACCACCGTTGCCGCAAATGTTGAGCGAGATGGTGTACAGGTCGGAGAGGTACATCTGCGTGGGGTCGCTGATCTCGCCAAACTTAAAAGCCGTGCGCGGCGAGGCGGGCATAAGGATGGTGTCCACCTTGGCATACGCGGCATCGTAGTCCTGCGTGATGAGCGTGCGGGCCTTTTGCGCAGCGTAGTAGTACTTGTCGTACACGCCCGAGCTCAGCAGGTAGGCGCCGAGCATCTGACGGCGCTTGGCCTCGGCGCCAAAGCCGTGGGCGCGCGAAAGCGAGCTTTGGTCGGACAGGTTGGCGCAGCCCTCCTCCTGATAGCCGTAGCGAATGCCGTCGAAGCGAGCCAGGTTGGAGAACGCCTCGGCCGGGCCGATGACGTAGTAGGCGGCGATGGCGGCGTCCAGGTGCGGCAGGTCGACCTCGACCAACTCGGCGCCCTGGTTCTGCAGCTCCTGGGCAGCGCGCTGAACAGCGGCCTTGACCTCGGGCGTCAGGCCCTCGGCCTCCATAAACGCGGGGATAATGCCCACGCGCTTGCCCTCGATGCTGTCGTTGAGATGCTCGGTAAAGTCGACGGCGCAATCCTGACTGGTGCAGTCGTACGGATCGTGGCCCGCGCCGGTAAGCGCGTTCATGGCCAGCGCGACATCCTCGACCGTACGGCCAAAGGGGCCCACCTGGTCGAGCGACGAGCCAAAGGCAACCACGCCGTAACGGCTCACGGCGCCATACGTGGGCTTAAAGCCCACCACGCCGCACAGTGATGCCGGCTGGCGAATGGAGCCGCCGGTGTCCGAGCCCAGCGAGAGCGCGACCTCGCCCGCGGCGACAGCTGCAGCGGAGCCACCCGAGGAGCCGCCGGGCACGCGCTCGGTATCCCAAGGGTTGTTGGTGCGGTGGAACGCCGAGCTCTCGGTGGAGCTGCCAAAGGCAAACTCGTCCATGTTGGCCTTGCCCATGGGCAGGCAGCCGGCGTCGAGCATGCGCTGGACGCAGGTGGCGGTGTAGACGCTCTGGTAATCCCCGAGCATGCGGGAGGCGCAGGTGGTGCGCGTGCCCACAAGGTTCATGTTGTCCTTGATGGCCAGCGGCACGCCCGCGAGCGGGGGCAGCGGCTTGCCTGCGGCGCGGTCGGCATCCACGCGCGCGGCGGCCTCGAGCGCAAGCTCGGGCGCCACCTGCAGGAATGCCTGGACCCCGCCCTCGCGCGCCTCGATGGCGGCAAGAGAGGCCTTGGCCACCTCGGTAGCGGTAAAGTCGCCGGCGGCAACGCCCGCGGCGATCTGGGCGGCGGTAAGGGAATCGAAGCTTAGCGCCATTACTCGCTCTCCCCCTCTCCCAAAATGGACGGCACGCGGAAGTAGCGGTCGCGCGCGCTGCCGGCGTTTTCCAGCGCAACGTCGAGCGGCAGGT
The DNA here is from genome assembly GCA_900545445.1 of uncultured Collinsella sp. Lineage (GTDB taxonomy): Bacteria > Actinomycetota > Coriobacteriia > Coriobacteriales > Coriobacteriaceae > Collinsella. The sequence continues at coordinate 4,680 of UQZH01000047.1, forward strand.
CGCGCTCGGGCTCGCGCAGGTCGTCGCCCATCACGTTGGACAGGCTTCCGATGGGATGGAACGTGGGCTCCACGTCGGGCAAGTCATATTGCAAGACGGGCTCGAGCATCTGGACGGCGTCGTTCAGGTAGGACGTCATCTTGGTGAGCTCGTCATCGGTCAGTGCGATCTTTGCGTACTCGGCGATGCCGCGCACGTCTTTCTCGCTGAGTGCCATAGGCGCTCCCTTCCGCATAACAGATAAACCGCTCTAGTATACAAGGCAACGCCGCTTGGAGCAGGTGCTTTACCCAAATGCAGCGAAAACGTAACGAGGACGGCGGGCTGGCAGGCAACGAGCTGGCGGTTCTGCTGCGAAATCGCACCGTCCATAGCGAAAACCGTCCTGTCCACAGCGAAAACCGTCTCGCCCGCAGCGAAAAGCATCACAAGATTCGACACTTTTCGTCCAAATCGCGATTTTCATTGAATGTTGTGATGGTTTGGAAGTCCCGACCACCACAAAGGTGCCTGTCCCCATTGTGGTGGTTCTGAAGAATGTCTTATGCCGAGGCCTTGGTCTTGCGGCGCTTGCGGACCGCGTGGATCACGATGTCCAGTAGCAACAGCACAATGGCCACGACCACGATGAGCACGGCAAACTCGCGCTTGCCCCAGTGGCGGCCGGCCAGCGACTTTTGCTTGTCGACGTCCTTCTTGTTGTACTTGGTGCGCACGCAATACACCAGCAGGCGATGGTCGTTCACGCCGTAGGGCGTGCAGGTGACGAGCGTCACCTTGTCGGCGCCGGGCTCGATGGTCAGCGACTCCATCTCCTCGGGCAGCACCACCTCGGAGTCCACCATCTTGTAGGCGAGCGTCTTGTTCATGGTGTGCAGCAGCACCAGGTCGCCGGGCTCCAGCGAGTGGATGTCGTCGAACATGCTCAGGTTGCGCATGCCCGAGTGCGCGGTGAGCACGCAATGCGTCGAGGTGCCGCCCACCGGCAGGCTCGTGCCCTCCAGGTGGCCGACGCCCGCCATAAGGACCTCCTCGCTCGTGCCGTGGTAGATGGGCATGCTCACGTCGATGGAGGGGATCTCGACCCAGCTCATCATGGGGTCGCGGTCAAAAATGAGCTGTTGGGCGTAGGGCTCGATCTGGTCGGCGGGGAGCTCGGTGGCCTCGCCCGCCAGCTGTTCGTTAAAGGAGCGAGCCTGGAGCAGGATGCGCTCGCGCTCCTCGGCAGACAGCGCGTCCACGGTGCTGGACACGGTGCTGATCTGGTTGAACACGCCCGAGGCCTCGAGCCGGTCCAAGATCCACGGCCAGGTCATAAGGCCCACGCCAATAAGGATGATGACGATGGTGATGAGCCGATCGGCCCAGCGCGGCAGTCGCTTTCGACGGCGCTTGGGCTTTTGTTGAGGTTTGGGCTGAGGGCTTGAGCCGCCGTTGTCCGCGGCGTTATTGCTCTTCATATGTTTGGCGCCCTGCACCATCGCCGGTCACTCCTCTACAGCTCAGGTTGTCTAAACAAATAATAGCCGAATTGCGAGCTCATGCGCCGGACAACGCAGCTAGGACCGAAACACCGCCTACGGTCCGAATTCTTGGAGACCTTCTACAGCGCTTCTTGCCATGGATATTCCTTTCCAAACATGCGATCGACTTCGAGCTGAATTCGCTCATCGTCGATTGCCGCCAAAGATAGCGCAAGCGAAATGTTGTCGACACGGGAGGAGTCGACAAACACGGGCGCATAGCGCCACACTTGGATCATCGCCGTTTCGTTATCCGGCAACTCCCCGTCTGCGACTTCGAGGTCGCTCAGTTGACGCAATGCACTTCTTAAGACGGCCTTTTGTTCCATGCCCGGCGCAGCGAGCATCGAACGCGCAGCGAGCGCCGTCTCCCCGGCGTCAACAAGATAGTCGATCTGCGGCGTCTTCCTTGCAAAAAAGACCTTCGAGACAGGCGAGGAGAGCTCTGCCATGTGTTCGCTGAGCAGAAGATCAACGGCAACAGGGAACACGACGACACGTCGCTCGCGACGCTCGCGCCTCGCGAGCCCCCTGTCAACAAGCTCGGTTATGGCCTCACTCGCGCGGCTTGCCGAGATTCCAAGCGCACGACAAAGGTCATAGGGACGATATGGCTCCTGGGCTGCTCCCCAGATTGCGGCAGCCTGTGCGTTGGGTGACATCTTGGTCGCATGATTGCGAAACCGGGCACCGCCCCTCTCCGTGCAGGCCGTGCCCATAAATGGAAGAAAAGCCTGTCTACCCGTGCAGACAAAGGGAATCCCTTGTGCGACCAATGCTTTGCGCTGACGTGCATCGGCATCAGGAAACGAAACGACAACAGGAGTCTCCGCGCGCAAGGCTAGCTGACTATAGACTCTCTTAGCCTCGGGAAGCCCGACGCCAGTAGGCAAACTTGCAAGCAAAAACGAAAAACCGTTTGCGTCAACAGCGCGGACCTCAATCGCCCGCAGATGCAACGGCAAGCGTGCGGATCCAGGCCAAGTTTTGGTCTTGGCGGAGAGGCCTAGTGCTTCTTGTAAGTAGATTAGCGCTTCGTTCATTTCCACTGTTTTCGTTTGATTCCAGTTTATATTGGAATTATACATTATTTTCGGAATTAAAGAGATTCCGTTCGTGCCTGAGCCCATATTTGAGTTTTCAGAATATCCCGGATCGGCTGGGCGATTCGGGATACAATGTCAATAGAAAACGACGCACCCCGCGTAAATGTTTGGGAGCGCGGGCGGCCTAGTTTTCTGGTTTTGTTAAATGCCCGGGCTCCGAACCCCGGGCATTCTTATTTGCGCTTGTTGCGGCGCAAATGCCTTCTACCGTCCGCACCGCGCGTGCGCCTACGGACCTTAAACCGAACCTCATACGAGTCAAGAAACGCGATGACGGATGAGTCCGCATCGGACGGTGGAGGCTGCCTGTGTTGTCCAAAAAACGGGGCAGACTCCAGTGCGGAGTCTGCCCCGAAAAGAGAATGGCAAAGCAAGAACGTCGATGGACGAGAAAAGTGTCCGCAAGTCTCATGGCCATCACATCCCACCTGCCAAAGGGATGGGTGAGCGAGCGTTACTCCTGCTCGGACTCCTCAGCCTGCTTACGGCTGCGGATGAGGTGCGCCACGCCAATGCACAGCACCGCGCCACCAGCGATCCAAGTGAAGGTCACGCCGTTGAGACCGGTGAGCGGGAGGTTGGAGCCCTTCTGGTCGGTGACAGTGAGGTGTACCTTGCCGTCGACGGTTCCAGTAGGTGCGGAAGTCGACTGGACGAGATTGTCATAGGTTCCCTCGGGAAAATTGCACCCAGGATTGAAAGGATTGCCGTTAGTGGGCAGGTCAGTGTTCGTGATGGCAAACGTGATGCCACCGGCTGCGGAGTTGTTGTAGCCAGGCGCAGGCTTAACCTCCTTGAGGATATAGGTACCCTCGTCGAGACCGACGACGCTGATCTTACCATCGGAGGTGGTAGTCAGTATTGCATCGTTCTGATTTGACGTCGTGGTACCGTCTGCCTTGATAAATTTGCCGGAGCCTTTCTCCTGCAGTGTGAACTGAACGCCTTCGAGGGTCTTGTGCTCGCCATTCTCGTCCTTGTCGCTACCGACCTTGGTAACATCGATACCATAGGTGTAGTCGTAGGCCGGATGGTCAACCGTGGTACCGGTGCCGTTGGTGTGCGGGTTGTTGGAATAGGTCAACATGACATTGTTCACCTGGGCCTTGCCGAGCATATCCGCGTTAATCTTGTCAGCATCCAGTTTTGCCTCATAGTTCACATAGACTGTCGAACTACCGTCAACGGTAATGGGAGTGCCATGCGTATCCCTTGCTTCTTTGAGGTTTTCGAAGGAAACAGTGAGCGTATTCGTGCTTTCCCCCGGGGCATAGGTCGCACTGTAGCAAGCGGGATCTACGACTGAATCGTCAATCTTGACCTCAACGACCGGGTTATTTCCACTAAGATTCGGCACCATCGTGCTGGGAAGCTTGTCGGTGAAAGTGTAGCTGTACATCTTGTACGTATTAATGTTGCTTGCAACAGTGCCGGCAAGCTGATATTTAATCAGCTGATCGGAGGCAGAGTCGGCAGCTTTGTTGGCAGCAGTGAAAACGGTTTTATTAACGTCCGTAACAAATATATCGCCCTTGTCATCCATGACGGCCTTGGTCACGTTGGGGACGCTCTTCTTGGGGGCTACATTAACGTCAGAGCCACCGACGATGGTGAAAATCGGCGAAGTGTACGCGTCAGTATTGCCGGTCTTACTGGGCACATCGGTCACGAAAAGCCAGTAGCCTTGGTCCAGACTCTCAAAGTTACCCTTGCTGGAATCGCTCGGTTTTGTCCAGGTTAGAGCCGAGTTCTCAAGTGCGGCAGCAATCTTATCCAACGTGGAGTCAGCGTCAACCTTGGCAGTCTGACCAACTTTATTACCGGCATAATCGTTAATGTACTTAGCCCAAGCCTGAGCGCTTGTATCCGTAGGAGCTCCATCGGCGCGAGTTCCATCGGCGCGAGTAAATGCACCGATCACAGCATCTTGAACTTTAGGCGATGCCCAAGCAATGTCGGAAAGTGTCTTGTCGCCAGTCCAAACGCCCTCATCCTTATTCTGTGTGACCGTCGCCTTGAAAATCTGGATGCCCTTGAAAGATGTGTCGGCATATTCAGCAGTGCCAGGGTCAGCGATAAACACCTTGCCCTTCTCCGTAGCCACCGTTGGCACACCCTCAGCAAACGCCATGGTCACCGGGGCCATGACTCCGCCGAAGCTCAGCGCTGCTGTGAGGCCGGCGGTTACTGCCAGGCGTGCGATGTTCTTGCTCATGCTCATCTTCTTTTCCTCTGCTTTCTGCTCGAATTCCATTTGATCTAAATCTGTCTGTCTGTGTCTTAGCATCTACTTCGCTACGTCTCGCCCCGCTCTCTGTGGGGCTGCCAGCTACTCTTTACTGCTGCCACCTCCCCGCTTGACCAGGAGCGCGACCACGATGAGCGCGGCTCCGGCGACCGCTGCGGCGGCCGCGGCGTACATTGCCATATCGCCAGTCGAGGGCATAAAGCCTCCGGTGGTAATGCTAGGGGGTGTGCCGGTGGGCGTGTTGATGAGCGACGCCTCCAGGCTGCCCGTCGACCCGTCCGCGCTGTCGGCGCGCAGGGGCGACTCGGCCGTGATGGTGAGCTTGGGCTTGGCGGCGGCCACCTGGTCGACGTCCAGGCCCTCGGCCTTGACCGTCACGGAACGCGTGCCCTCAAAGGCGGTGTAGCCCTTGGGCGCCTTGAGCTCGCGGACCTCCAGCTTGCCCGAGTCCACGCCCGAGACGGTCACGCGGCCGTCCTCGCCCGTGGTGACGGTGGCCTTGCCCTCCGCATCCCACATGCCGTCGGCCGCCAGCGTGCGACCACGGTCATCGGCGATGCTCAGGACCGCCCCGGCAAGCGGCTTGTCGCCGTCGCTGCCGCGCTTGGTGAGCGCGAGATCCCAGGTGTAGGCGCACGCATCGTCGCTCGGCGTGCGGGTAAAGCCGGCATCGCCGGACTGGTCGGCAAAGGGAGAGCGCGGGTAGCGCAGGTAGACCTCGTTGGGGTTGCCCTTCGCGATGCCGTGGCTGCATGCGCTGTTGAGCGGTGCGTTGTACACGGCGACCACGCGGGCGCCCGCGGCGAAGGCGTCGGCCCCGCCGAGCGCGGCAATCAGGTCGCCGGTGCGCACGGTGAAGGTCTTACCGTCGGCCGCTACCTTGGTGGCGCACTGGGCCGTGATATCGGTCCAGCCCTTCGCGGGGTCGGTGCCGGCGCGACCGTCCTTGCCGGCCGAGACGGCGTCAAAGCCGCCGTCCGCGCCCGCCGCCGCGTACACGCGCATGCTCGCGGCCACCTTGGAGGGCTCGAGCCCCGCGCTCATGGTGTCGACGAACTGCACCGTATAGGTGTCGTAGGCCGTGAGGCCCGCCGGGACCGTGGCCGAGAGGCGCCAGTACAGGTCGTCGGCGACCGTGGCGTCGGCGGCCTTCTGCCAGGCGGCGGTGCTGTCCTCCAGCACGTGCTTTTGGACCTTGGGCGTCGCCGCCTTGGGCTTGACGGTGACGGCGCTGCCGCCCACCAGCGCCATAATCGGCGCGGTGCCGGCCTCGCCCTGGGCGATGGCGTCGTCGTCGGCGACGATGAGCCAGTAGCCACAGGGCAGCTTGGCCTCCGTACCCGCGTTAAGGGCCACGGACACGGCGCCAGAGTTCTGGAGGGAACGAGCGAGCTGTGCGCTCAGCGCGCTCGTAAGGTGGGAATCGGTGGTGAGCCACTCGGCAGCTTCCTGCGCGGTGGCCTGGGAATTGGGCATGCCGGCGCTGTGCAGCACTGGCAGCGCGGCGTCGCGCGCGGCGTCGCTTGCCCAAGCGAGGTCGGTGGCGATCTTGGCGTCGCTGTCGCCGTCGACGACGTTGGCGCTAAAGATCTGGTAGGCGTCGTATCTGCTCGCCACGGTGCCACTCACCGTGATGGAACCGGTCGAGGTCGGCGCGGCCTGCGCGGAAGCGGGGAACACAACCGCGCAGGTGCCGATCAGGAGGGCAAGCAGCGCAAACAAGATCGGGAAAGAGCAAACTTTCTTATTCACGACGCTTACCTCCCTTCGCATTCGCCTTGCGACGAATGTGCATCCAGGCCGCAGCAGCGCAAAGCACCGCCGCGCCGGCAAGGTACGTCAGAGTGACGCCCGACATACCAGAAAGGGGCAAAGAGGTGGAGTAGGTGTTGGTGAAGGTGGGGGTGGAGTCGGTGAACGTATGCTCAGTGTCGTCGGTCACCAGATTACCATTACGATCTTGAATCTGCTTGTAGGTTGCAGAGATGTCTATCTTGCCTTTAGAGTTATCAGCCGCCTTGACCGTAATTTGATAGACCGACTGGTCATACTCGTAGTTCGTGAACGGCGTCGTCGGCCGCTGTTCACGGACGTAATAGGTGAAGGTCTTGCTTGCACCACGACCGGTAGGGTCAGATTCGAGCTTTTCGAGTTGATTGAGTTTGTACTCAATCTCGTCGAAGTCCAAGGTCTGGGACTTGGAGCCGTCAGCCTTGGTCGACTTATCGTTGACGATGCTCGTGAACTCCTTGTCGGTCGCGAGCTGAAGCGTAAACTTCTTCATCTCGCCACCCTTGACAACCTTCGTAGCCGCCGGAGTCCAGGAACCCTTGGAGTCGTACGGCGTGTATGTGTTGGTGAAAGTCTTTGAGCTTGTTAGCGCGACGTTTGCAACGTCACCTTCGGGTATTGGATAAACCGTAGCAACAGACGTAGTACCATTAGCGGCGATTGTGGTGATTGCCACACTACTGACCGTATAGTACGTGTACTCGATATCAAGCACCTTATGCGACTTTTTTTCATCCTTTACGACCTTAGGATCTATCTTGTAGATAGTCTCGTCGCAAGTCACGCCAGAAACGGGATTGTCACCGGGGTCCTCAACGAGGTAGTAGACGATCGAGTCATCGGAATAGACCTCGCCCAGATTAAAGGCAAAGTTGCCGCCGCCATCATTCGTGACCCCATTGCCAACTTTTGTGCAGCCATTGAGTCGCAGCTTGTGATCGGCAAACGAGGGATCCTGCTTGTTTGTACCCTGTTTGAGCAGCTGGAACTTGAACTCTCCGTCTTTAAGCGCACGACCCATTAGCGCCTTAGTGCCATTGAGCTTCATCTTGGGGTACACGCTCACCTGCATGGTGGAACCAGCGACAACGTCGCCGTTGGTCATGATGCCGCCGCCGTGGATGTTGGATTTGTTGCCCGTGATGAAGAGCGTGGCATTATCACGGGCAAGCCCTTGATCACCATCGGAAGGATCTGCATCGAGGCCAATCATGTACTTAGCCTGGGCGCCCTCGTACTTGCCGATGGTCGTAGGCGGCTGACCGTCGATCGTGCCCCTCCAGTTGGCAGCGCCGCCACCAAGCATCTGACCAGTTACGGCAGCGATGTAGTCGCTATTATCTGACTTGCGAATCAGGAATAGATCCTTATGGCCGTTTTGCTTGAAGGTATCAGTGATTTCGCCGCCCTTAACGGTTGTGGGCTGATCTTCATTCTTACCATTAGTACCACCCGATAGGTGGGCGCCGTTTTCATCGCGGTTTCCGAAAATCGCAATACCATTGGTATCGGTAATAGCCGTTTTGCCGGTCGGGCAGGCAGCGAAGCCACCGCCATAGCCCTCGGCCGAATTGTTAGTAATCAGCGCGTTGTAAATCTTAAGAGTCGCTGAATTAACGTTTTCATCACTGTTGCCGCCCTGGACGAACACGCCGCCACCGCCCCAGTCATTAGTGGTATTGGTCGTATTGTTGGTGATATAAGCGTGTGAACCATTCGCAACTTCAAACACACCAACGGTAGGCGCAGCAATGCGGATACCGCCACCCTCTGAGTTTTGCGCCACATTGCTGGCGATGGTTCCACCAGAGAACGTAAACGTGGAAAGAGCCTGCTTCCAAGCGCCAGCATAAATACCGCCACCGGCCTCGGCAGAATAGTTACCGGTGATGTAGCCACCGTTAATCTTCAGGCTACCGCCATTAAAAGCAGCAATACCACCACCACCGTGGCAACCGCCGCCCTTGTGCACCCAATTAGTCGAATCGGTATCTTGGTAGAACTGATACTTGTTATTGGTGATGTAGCCGCTCGTAACGTTAACGGTTGATTCGAACGCACAGATACCTGCGCCGTAGCCAGACTGGCTACCAAACGTACCGTTGCCGGAGATAATGCTGCCATCCACGTTGACCATTGAGCCCTTAGCGTACACGCCGCCGCCATTGGGAGCGTAGTTACCTGCGATAACGCCACCGGTTAGATTAAGGGTCGAAGCAGCACCCTTTTCATTAGACACCATAATGCCAGCGCCGGTGCCCGAGGTTCCCGTAGAGGCACCGCAAACGTAGCCACCGCTCATATTGACGGCAGAACCGTTCTCGGCGTAGACCAAGTTGGCAACTTTACAGCCCTGTCCTTGCGTCAGCACGCCACTTTCAAGATTGAACGTACCGCCCTTACCATTAGTGCCATAAAGATTGATGAGCTTCAATTTGTCGTTACTATTGCACGCCACGATGGCGCCGCCGATGGTAGCTTCATGTTTATAAAGAGCCTCGGTAGTGCTAATGCCATCTGGATTTACGGACGATCCGGTTACATAGTAGGTGAGATTTGTAGGAATATTAGAAGTCTCATCAGGGGCCACAGAGGCAAGGTTGCCATTTTTGCTAAATGTGTTGTCGGAGCATACATATTTGTCGCCCGTTGGATCATCCACTTCAGCTTGCTGACTATCCATGACGGTTAACGTCGCGCCCCCCGTAATGTTGAACAGGGGCTGGCTCGAGCTCTCGTGTTTAATTTTGTGACCGTTTAGATCCAGCGTGATCTTGCTGCCGTCCTTGCCAAGCTGGATTGTCCCGCCGGTATCGACATCATTCATAAGCTTGAAGCTAGCGACACCGCTTGCATTCTCCAACTTGTTTTTCAAATCGTCAGCGCTATTTATCTCGACGGGCGCCGCTTCGGTTTGCCCACCTTCCGCAGCTGCCATAACGGCGCCGTCATCCGACGACTCGCCGTCTTCGACCTGCAACTCGCCCTCAGGCTGATCCTCAGACTGACCCTGCTCAACACCATTTGAAGAGTCGGCCTCGCCGCCGTCGACCTCGTCGCTATTCTGGTTTTCGGTATCCCCGTTGGTAGTGTTGTCTACACCAGTAGACTCACTTGAGGACCCCCCCCCATTACAGTTTCCTCGGTAGGAGCTGCCTGGGCATCGTTGGCAATGGCCTGCGAGATCGGAGGCATGACGAGCGACAGTACCAGGCTCAAAACGGATGCTCCGCACAAAATGCCTGCCAGTACGCGGCGCGTCGCTTTTTTACTCTGCTTAGTTTTTTCTGAATTCGCTTTCATCGATGTCTCCTCCCCAAGAGACCGCGATCTTGCTCTTTCACTATCAAACGTATCTGCGCAATCTGTAATTGCGCACGCTTAGTAATACTATTGTAACTATTGTTTAAACATCCGAGCAACAAAACCGACATTTTTGTAGCCAGTTCTCAATTCTCTTGACATTTACTCAGATTTGCTTTCGTTTATTCGCTCTGAAATATCTGTTTCTACTGGTAATTAAGTTAGTTATCAGTTTTTTAATAGCATTTTATTTATTTGCACAACATTTTGCTCAAGAGCAAGCATCCTGTGAACGGTCGAAAATCAACCGCGAATGGTAGGTCATTAACCGGGAGGAATAGACTACCAAATTGATGGGAATATTTTTATTTCATCGGTAATTAGAAGCGTAATGTTCAGACAACCATATCTGAATTTACGCGCAGATTTTAGGCATCAATTCGCCCAAATCGCCTGAGGCCACTGCAAAGGAGCCTGTCCCCTTTTGCGGTGCCCCCCCGGCGCTACAGCAGATGCTCCTCGATAAAGATCGCGATGCCGTCTTTGTCGTTGCTCGCGGTTACAAAATCGGCGGCGGCACGGGTGGCGTCGCTGCCATTTGCCATGGCCACGCCCACGCCGGCGTCGGC
>UQZH01000048.1 GCA_900545445.1 uncultured Collinsella sp.
GGCCAAGATGCTCGATGAGCTTAAACCCGCTGCCGTGGTCGACGCGATTCTGGCCAAGCGCAACTTGGGCACCACGCGCGATATGGCGCCTGTCGTCATCGCCGTGGGGCCGGGCTTTACCGCGCCGGTCGATTGCGATGCCGTGGTCGAGACCATGCGTGGGCATTTCCTCGGCCGCGTCATCACCCAGGGCTCGCCCCAGCCCAATACGGGCGTGCCGGGTGTGATCGCCGGCTATGGCAAGGAGCGCGTTATCCACAGCTCCGCCGCCGGCGTGTTTAGGTCCGACCGCGCGATCGGCGACATCGTGAGTGCCGGCGATGTGATCGGGTATGCGGGTGATACTCCCATGGTCACGCAGATCGACGGCTGCTTGCGCGGCCTTTTGGCCGACGGCGTTCAGGTGGCCGAGGGCTTTAAGTGCGCCGACGTCGACCCACGCGGCGATGCCAGCTATATCAACTATATTTCGGACAAGGCGACGTCGGTCGGCGGCGGCGTGCTCGAGGCGCTCGCCATGCTCACCGGTGTATTCCAGGGATAGGAAATTGCAATGGAAAAGCTCGATGTGGTGAATGCTGCGCTTGGCGCTCTGAAGGCCGGTAAGACGTGCGAGCTGGTGGTGGTGGCCGGCACGGCAGGGTCATCGCCGCGCGGCGTGGGCGCTTGGATGGCCGTCTTTGCCGATGGCAGTCAAGCGGGCACCATCGGCGGCGGCAAGATTGAGCTCTTTGCGCTGGACGAGGCGCGCGAGCTCTTGAGCGCGGGACAGTCGCGTCTGGTCCGCTACACCATGGGCGGCGAGAACTCCGATACCGGCATGATTTGCGGCGGAGCCATCTGCCTGTGCTATCTGCACCTGGATGTATCGCAGGTGCCGTTGTTCCAGTCGGTTGCCGACGTCTTGGCATATCGACGCATCGGCGACTTTGTCATCGACTTTGAACCGTTTATCGCGAGCGCGCTCGAGGGCGATGTGGCCGAGTACCATGGCGAGGCATCGCGCCATACCATTGCCGGCTGCCCCGGGCTTTCGCTGGTGGAGGAGGGGAGTAAGGTCACCTACACCAACGCGGCCTCTGAGATTCCCGCGGCGCACATCGAGACGCTCTGCCCCGAGGGCCTGACCTACATCTTTGGCTGCGGCCACGTGGGCGCCGCGACGGCGCGGGTGCTCACGGCGGCGGGCTTTGCCGTCGTGACGTGCGACGACCGTCCCGGCACGCTGACCCCCGATTGGGTGCCCGGTGTCTACGACCGTCGTCTGGTCGACTACAAGAACCTGAGCAAGCAGTGCCCCATCGGCCCGCGCGACTTGGTGGTCGTGGCCACAGCAGGCCACAAGTCCGATATCGACGTGGTGATTCAGGCCATGCGTGCCAAGCCTGCCTACCTGGGCTGTCTGGGTTCGCGTCGCAAGACGGCCTTTGTGCGTGCCCGCCTGGAGCAGGAAGGCTTTACACAGGACCAGATCGACGAGCTGCACCTGCCGATCGGCGTTGCCATCCAGGCCGAAGACCCCGAGGAGATCGCTATCTCCATCGCCGCCGAGATGATTCACCTGCGCCGCACCAAACTCGTCCCCCGCAAGCGCTAATCGCATCCCCACCAATAAGTTGCGGTGAAATACGGATTGTTTAAGCCTGTTAGGCCGCCAAACAGTCCCTATTTCACCGCAACTGCTTTTTGGGATCCATTTGTGCGGGGGAGTTGTGGAGTTGTGCAGGCAGACGAGGTTTTTCTGGAAATACGCTCCCGATGCGCGTATAGTACCGATTGTTTTGTCGGCTCCTGCTGCGTCGAGTCCAAACCGCAAAATGCCATGAGCGGCGCGGATGCAGCCAGGAGGCACGAGGACAACCCATCGTGGCCACGCCCCGTGCTTAAAACCCCAAGAAGGAGTGAACAATGGCAGAAGAGAAGTATGTGCCGCGTCTGAAGACCAAGTACAACAACGAGGTCAAGCAGCAGCTTCAGGACAAGTTCCAGTACGAGAACGTCATGATGATCCCCAAGTTTGAGAAGATCGTCGTGAACATGGGTGTCGGCGAGGCCGCTACCGATTCCAAGGCCATCGACGGTGCCGTGCGCGACCTGCGCGCCATCACCGGCCAGCAGCCGATGATCACCCGTGCCCGCAAGTCCATCGCTACTTTCCGCCTGCGCGCTGGTATGCCGATCGGCTGCAAGGTTACCCTGCGTGGCGACCGTATGTGGGAGTTCTTCGATCGTCTGACCTCCGTCGCGATCCCCCGTATCCGCGACTTCCGCGGCATTTCCGCCAAGAGCTTCGACGGCCGTGGTAACTTCTCCATGGGCGTCACCGAGCAGCTCATCTTCCCCGAGATCGACTTCGACTCCGTCGATCACCAGCGTGGTATGGACATCACTTTCGTGACCACCGCCAACACCGATGAGGAGGCCAAGGCCCTTCTGGACGCCTTCGGTTTCCCGTTCAAGAAATAGGTTCACCTGCCCTATAAGCGCCGTTCCCACAAGGGGGCGGCGCTTGGGGCGAACAATACTCTATGTGAGGAGGATATAAGTGGCTAAGACATCGATGATCGTCAAGTGCAATCGCAAGCAGAAGTTCTCTACTCGTGAGTACACGCGCTGCCAGCGCTGCGGCCGTCCGCACTCTGTGTACCGCAAGTTCGGCCTGTGCCGTGTCTGCTTCCGTGAGCTTGCACTCAAGGGCGAGCTTCCCGGCGTTAAGAAGGCCAGCTGGTAAGTCACTACCAGCGTTTCAAGCATCCGTTTGGAACAGGGAAAACGCGCTAAAAAGGCTTTGCCGTTAAGGGCGGTGAAGAACCAAGAGCACGTGTTCATCAAGAACGAAGGAGAATCTGTATGAACCTTACAGACCCGATCGCAGATATGCTTACGCGCATCCGTAACGCTAACTCTGTGAACAAGGCCACGGTCTCCATGCCGAGCAGCAAGAAGCTCGTCGAGATCGCTCGTGTTCTGCACGAGGAGGGCTACATCGAGGGCTACGATGTCGAGGACACCGTTCCCCAGAAGACTCTGCACATCACGCTTAAGTATGGTCCCAAGAAGGCTAAGGTCATCAACGGCATCCGCCGCATTTCCAAGCCGGGCCTGCGTAAGTACACCGGCGTTGCCGACATGCCCCGCGTCCGCGGTGGCCTTGGTACCGCCATTATTTCCACCAGCCATGGCGTCATGACCGACCGCGATGCTCGCAAGCACAACGTCGGCGGCGAGATCATCGCTTACGTCTGGTAATTCGCTCGGTAGGTAGAAGGAAAGGAGATCACCGTGTCTCGTATCGGTAATAAGCCTGTCCAGATTCCCGCCGGAGTCGAAGTGGCAGTCAACGGCAACAACGTTGTCGTCAAGGGCCCCAAGGGCCAGCTCGAGCTCGATGTCTTTGAGAAGCTCGCTATCAACGTCGAGGACAACGTCCTCACCGTTTCCCGTCCCGACGACGAGCGTGAGACCCGTGCCCGCCACGGCCTCACCCGCGCCCTCATCCACAACATGGTTGTTGGCGTTTCCGAGGGCTTCGAGAAGAAGCTCGAGCTCGCCGGCGTCGGTTACCGCGTGCAGCAGAAGGGCAAGAACCTCGAGTTCTCCCTGGGCTTCTCGCACCCCGTGATCGTCGAGGCTCCCGAGGGCATCACCTTCGAGGTTCCCGACAACACCCACGTGAACGTCAAGGGTATCAACAAGCAGCAGGTCGGTCAGATCGCCGCTGAGATCCGCGGCCATCGTCCTCCCGAGCCTTACAAGGGCAAGGGTATCCACTACGTTGGCGAGCACATCCGCCGCAAGCTGGGTAAGGCCGCCAAGTAGTCGTAACCGACTCACTCGCATAAGACCAGCACCCCGTCAGGTGCTGGCAAGATCAACCTTTTTAGGAGTTTACGTATGAACAAGCATAAGGCGAAGCTGGAAGGCCTCAAGCGTCGTCAGCGTCGTGTTCGCGGCAAGGTCTCGGGTACCTCCGAGCGTCCGCGTCTTCGCGTGACCCGTACTAACGCCAACATCTATGCCCAGATCATCGACGACAGCAAGGGCTCCAGCCTGACGCTCGTCTCTGCCTCGACCCTCGAGGCCGAGTTCAAGGGCACCCACACCTCGAACAAGGAGGCTGCGGAGAAGGTCGGTCAGCTCGTTGGCAAGCGCGCCATCGAGGCCGGCATCACCAAGGTCGCCTTCGATCGCGGTGGCCGTATCTACCATGGCCGCGTCAAGGCCCTCGCCGACGGTGCTCGTGCCGCCGGTCTCGAGTTCTAGGAGGTATGTAGCACATGGCTCGTAATCAGAAGCAGCAGCGCGAGGCCTCCGAGTTCGAGGAGCGCGTCGTTTACATCAACCGCGTGTCGAAGACCGTCAAGGGTGGTCGTCGCATGAGCCTCGTCGCTCTCGTCGTCGTTGGCGACGGCAAGGGCAACGTCGGCGTTGGCATGGGCAAGTCCGCTGAGGTGCCCATGGCCATCTCCAAGGCATCTCTCGATGCCAAGAAGAACATGTTCCACGTGCCGGTGACCGAGCAGGGCACCATCCCGCACGAGGTTCTCGGCCACTTTGGTGCCGGCCGCATCATCATCAAGCCCGCTGTCGAGGGTACCGGCGTTATCGCCGGCGGCGCTGTGCGTCCCCTCTTTGAGCTTGCTGGCATCAAGAACGTCCTATCCAAGTCCCTCGGTACCGACAACGGCCTCAACATCATCAAGGCTGCCGTCGAGGGCCTCAAGGAGCTCTCCAGCCCTGAGGACGTCGCGGCTCGCCGTGGCCTGACGGTCTCCGAGATGTTCGTCGGTAAGGAGAACTAAGCATGGCTGACACCATCAAGATCAAGCAGGTCCGCAGCACCAACGGTTGCAAGCAGGACCAGGTCCGTACTGTCCGTGCCCTCGGTCTCCACAGGATCCGCGAGGTTCGCGAGATTGCTGACAACGAGTCCGTCCGCGGCATGATCTTCAAGGTCAAGCACCTTGTCGAGATTGTAGAGGAGTAGCAAATGCAGCTTCACGATCTTACTCCCGCGCCCGGTTCCACCAAGAACCGCAAGCGCGTCGGCCGTGGCAATTCTTCGGGTCACGGCACCACTTCTGGCCGCGGCCAGAAGGGCCAGGGTTCCCGCTCTGGCGGCACCAAGGGTGCCGGCTTCGAGGGTGGCCAGACTCCGCTGGCTATGCGCCTGCCCAAGCTTCCGGGCTTCCGCAACCCCCGTCGTATCGAGTACACCGCCGTTAACGTTGAGCGTCTCGAGCGTAAGTTCGAGGACGGCGCTGTGATCGACGGTGCCGCTCTTAAGGCCGCTCGCATCACCAAGAGCGAGTTCGAGCCCGTCAAGGTGCTCGGCAATGGTGAGCTCACCAAGAAGTTCACGGTCAAGGTCGACAAGGTCAGCGCTTCTGCGCAGGCCAAGATCGAGGCCGCCGGCGGAAAGGTCGAGCTGCCGTGCTAAATGGTCTTAAGAATGCTTTCCGCATCAAAGAATTGCGCGAAAAGATTCTTTTTACCATAGCTATGCTCGTCGTGTACCGCATTGGTGCGCACGTTCCTGTGCCCGGCATTCCCTTCCAGGGGATGCTGGGCCTTTTCTCGACCGATAACAATTCGGTCGCCGCAGGTGCTATGGCCCTCCTGAATCTTTTCTCTGGCGGCGCGTTGAGCTATGTGTCGGTGTTTTCGCTGGGCATCATGCCTTACATCACCAGCTCGATCATCCTCCAGATGCTCCAGGCCGTCGTGCCTTCCCTGCATGAGCTTGCCCGCGAGGGCGAGGTCGGTCAGACCAAGATTACGCAGTATTCGCGTTACCTCACCCTGGCTCTGGCAATCCTCAACTCCGTGGGTTACCTCTTCCTCTTTAAGAGCTTCGGCATCAGCTTCAATGGCGCCGGCGCTCCCGAGATCATCTTCGACCTCATGATCGTCGGTACGCTCACCGCGGGCGCCATGCTGATCATGTGGATTGGTGAGCTCATCACCCAGCGCGGTATCGGCAATGGCATGTCGCTGATCATCTTCGCGAACATCATGGCCGGTCTGCCGCAGGCTATCTTCTCCAGCACCGAGGGCAATGCCGGTGGCATCATCACCATGGTGATCATCTGCGCCATCATCCTGCTGGTTATCCCGCTGATTGTTTTCCTTGAGCGCGGCCAGCGCCGCATCCCGGTCTCCTACGCTAAGCGCGTCGTGGGCCGTCGCATGATGGGTGGCCAGACCACCTACCTGCCCATCAAGGTCAACACCGCGGGTGTCGTGCCGATCATCTTCGCTTCGGCGCTGCTGTACTTCCCGGCTCAGATTGCCGTGTTCTTCCCCGGCATCGGCTGGATTCAGGCAGTTGCCTCCGCGCTTTCGACCGGTTGGCTCAACTGGGTGCTTAACGTTGTCCTCATCGTGTTCTTCGCGTACTTCTACACCTCCATGGTGTTCAACCCCGATGACACGGCCGATAACCTTAAGAAGCAGGGCGGCTTTATTCCGGGCGTGCGTCCGGGTAGGGCTACCGCGGCCTACATCAAGAACGCGCTCAACAAGATCACGCTTCCCAGCGCTGTCTTTTTGGCGCTCATCGCCATCGTGCCTTCGATCATCTTCTCCTTCACGGGTAACCATCTGATCCAGGCATTTGGCGGTACGTCCATCCTCATCATGGTCGGCGTCGTGCTCGACACGGTCGATAAGCTCGAAGGCCAGATCAAGATGTATGATTACGATGGATTCTTTAAATAGGCTAGAGGAGGATTGCTCATGAACCTCGTATTGCTCGGAGCTCCGGGTGCCGGTAAGGGCACCGTCGCACAGGAGCTCGTCGCCGAGTTTGGCGTCGCCCACATTTCCACGGGCGACCTGCTGCGTGCTGCCGTCAAGGGTGGCACCGAGCTTGGTATTCAGGCTAAGAAGTACATGGACGCTGGCGAGCTCGTTCCCGATCAGCTCGTGATCGACCTTGTCAAGGAGCGCCTTGCCGCCGATGACGCCCAGCAGGGCTTCATCCTCGACGGCTTCCCGCGCAACACCGCCCAGGCCGTGACGCTCGATTCCGAGCTCTCCGCCATGGGTCGCGAGATCGACTGCGCCCTTCTGGTCGATGTGGCCCCCGAGGTCATTATCGATCGTCTGTCTTCGCGTCGCACCTGCCGCGCCTGCGGTTACACCGGCACCGCTGCCGATGCTACCTGCCCCAAGTGTGGCGGCGAGATGTATCAGCGCGACGACGACAAGCCCGAGACCATCAAGAACCGTCTCGACGTCTACGAGAAGTCCACGAGCCCGCTCGTCGACTACTATCGTGGCCAGGGTCTGCTCAAGTCGGTCAACGGTGACCAGGCTCGCGAGACCGTGTACGGGGATGTCAAAGAGGCTCTCGGTCTATGATCAAGATTAAGTCTGCAACGCAAATCGAGCAGATGAAGAAGGCAGGAGCGCTATCTAAGATGGCGCTCCGCCACGTTGGAGCCATGGTGCGCCCCGGCGTTTCGACTTTTGAGCTCGATCAGCTCGCGGAGCAGATTATCCGCATGCATGGTGGCACCCCAGCCTTTAAGGGTTACGGCGGGTTTCCCGGAACCATTTGCGCATCGATTAACGATGCCGTGGTACACGGTATTCCCAACCCCGACATGATCCTGCGCGATGGCGATATCATCTCCATCGATACGGGAGCCGTTGTCGACGGTTGGGTCGGCGATAACGCTTGGACGTTTTTCGTCGGCACCCCCACGCCCGAAGCCAAGGCTTTGTGCGAGATCACGCGCGATTGCCTTAAGGCTGCCATCGAGCAGGCTGTTCCCGGTAACCATATCGGGGACGTCGGTTATGCCGTTCAGTCCCTCGCCGAGTCTCACGGTTACGGCGTGCTTCGCGATTATGTGGGCCATGGCATTGGCCGCGTGATGCACGAGGACCCCAACGTTCCTAACTATGGAAAGAAGGGGAGGGGCGTTCGCCTCCAGGCCGGCATGGTCATTGCCATCGAGCCGATGGTTACGATGGGTTCCAACCATGTGAGCACGGGCTCCGACGGTTGGATCGTCACGACCAACGACCACCTGCCCGCCGCGCACTACGAGAACACCGTCGCCATTACCAATGACGGCCCGGTGATTCTCACCACGGATGCGCAAGGTGCTTGGTGTTCCTTGCAAGGCGGTGAAATGTAAAAGTCGCCGCCCCCTGATGCCCAACCTCGCCTTTCAATTTCGAAGGCATGACCCCAAGGTCTATGCCTTCTCATTTCAAGGCGATCTTGGGCATCAGGGAACGGCTTTGTTTTACATTTCAAATGTAACAAGTTCCACTTAGTTGTGGAGCCATTACGAAGTTATTACGATGCGTGCATACGTGTTGTAGAATACTCAATCGCTGTCGTTTTCTAGAGAAAGATGATTGCTTGTGAAGAAGGAAGACGCAATTGAGCTCGAGGGTACGGTAAAAGAGCCGCTGCCCAACGCCATGTTTAAGGTCGAGCTCGAGAACGGTCATTCGGTTCTGTGCAACATTTCTGGCAAGATCCGAATGAATTATATCCGCATTCTCCCCGGTGACAGGGTTGTCGTGGAGCTTTCCCCGTACGACCTGACCCGCGGCCGCATCACCTATCGCTATAAATAGCGGCACGCATACACGCTCTTTTCCGACTGCAGGCTTAGCTCAACCTACGGTCGGTTTGCGTGTGAAGACCAGCCATAGTTTTAAACGCCTGCGGCTGGGCGAGTAGATAGTAGGGAAGTAGTTTGAGCGCTACCGAAAGGAAGAACGATGAAGGTACGTCCTTCGGTCAAGAAGATGTGCGATAAGTGCAAAATCATTAGGCGCCATGGCAAGGTCCTCGTCATTTGCGAGAATCCCCGTCATAAGCAGCGTCAGGGTTAAGAGAGGAGACTACGTTGGCCCGTATTAATGGTGTCGACCTCCCGCGTGAGAAGCGCGTTGAGATCGGTCTGACCTACATTTACGGCATCGGCCGCACCACTGCGACGAAGATTTGCGTCGAGTGCAACGTTAACGTGGATACGCGCGTTAAGG
The DNA here is from genome assembly GCA_900545445.1 of uncultured Collinsella sp. GTDB lineage: Bacteria > Actinomycetota > Coriobacteriia > Coriobacteriales > Coriobacteriaceae > Collinsella. The sequence continues at coordinate 9,016 of UQZH01000048.1, forward strand.
ACCTCACCGAGGATGAGGTTAATGCCATCCGCGATTATATCGATAAGAACCAGATCATGGTTGAGGGCGACCTCCGCCGTGAGCGCAACCAGAACGTCAAGCGCCTTATGGACATCGGCTGCAACCGCGGCCTTCGTCACCGCAAGGGCCTCCCGGTCCGCGGCCAGCGCACCCACACTAACGCTCGTACCCGCAAGGGCCCGAAGCGTCAGATCGGTGCTAAGAAGAAGAAATAAGGAGCGCTAGATAGATGGCTACTGCTAAGAAGAACGTTCGCGCTGCCCGTCTGAAGCGCGCGGACCGTAAGAACATTTCCGTGGGCCAGGCTCACATTCGTTCTACGTTCAACAACACTATCGTTTCGATCACCGATCCCCAGGGCAACGTCATTTCCTGGAAGTCGGCTGGCCAGGTGGGCTTCAAGGGCTCCCGTAAGTCCACGCCGTTCGCTGCCCAGATGGCTGCCGAGGCTGCTGCCAAGCAGGCCATGGAGCACGGTATGAAGAAGGTTTCCGTCTTCGTCAAGGGCCCCGGCTCCGGTCGTGAGACCGCCATCCGCTCCCTCCAGGCTGCTGGCCTCGAGGTCTCGAGCATCCAGGACAAGACCCCCATTCCGCACAACGGCTGCCGCCCCAAGAAGCGTCGCCGCGTGTAACTGAAAGGATCGTATCAATATGGCAATCGACAGGACTCCTGTTCTTAAGCGCTGCCGTCAGCTCGGGATCGATCCCGCTGAGCTCGGTTACAGCAGCAAGAAGGAATCTATCCGTCAGCCCAAGCGCCGTCGCAAGGAATCTGAGTACGGCATGCAGCTGCGCGAGAAGCAGAAGGTCAAGTTCATCTATGGCGTTCTGGAGAAGCAGTTCCACGGCTACTTCAACAAGGCCCGCAAGATGAACGGCGTCACCGGTGAGAACCTCATGATCATCCTTGAGTCTCGCCTCGACAACGTCGTCTTCCGTCTTGGCTTCGCCCGCACCCGCAAAGAGGCTCGTCAGTCCGTCCGTCACGGTCACTTCACCGTGAACGGCAAGCGCGTGGACATCCCGTCCTACCGCGTCAAGGCCGGCGACGTCGTCGCTGTCGGCGAGAAGTTCCGTGACCTCCTCCCCATCAAGGAGGCCCTGATTTCCTCCGAGCGCTTTGAGGTCCCTGGCTGGCTCGAGGTCGATATCGAGAAGCTGTCTGGTAACGTGCTCGCTCTGCCGACGCGTGAGCAGATCAGCGGTGATATCAACGAGCAGCTCATCGTCGAGCTCTACTCTAAGTAGTCCATCCGGGCTGCTGAGGCTGGAGGTAATACATGTCAGAATTCATTAGGCCTCAGGTTCAGGTCGAAGAGATCAACGAGACGTCTGCTCGTGTCTCCGTCGAGCCGCTCGAGCGTGGCTACGGCGATACTCTGGGTAACTCCCTTCGTCGCGTTCTTCTGTCCTCGCTCGAGGGTGCCGCCGTCGAGGCTATTCAGATCGATGGTGCGCAGCACGAGTTCATGACCATCCCTAACATGGTCGAGGATGTCACCGACATCGTCCTGAATGTCAAGGGTCTTGTCTTCAGGGCTCTCGGCACGACCGACGAGGCGACCGCCACCATTTCGGTTGACGGCCCCTGCGAGGTCACCGGTGCGGACTTCTTTATTCCGTCCGAGTTTGAGCTGGTCAACCCCGAGCAGCACATCGCTACGCTCACCGAGGGTGGCCATCTCACCATGAGCATGCGCATCGGCTATGGCCGCGGCTATGTTTCTGGCGAGGCCAACAAGCGCGACAACGATCCCATCGGTGTGATCCACGTCGACTCGCTGTACTCGCCGGTTTCCCGTTGCGCCAAGCTCGTTGAGGCTTGCCGTGTCGGTCAGCACACCGACTACGACCGCCTTGTCCTCGAGATCGAGACCAACGGCTCCATCGCCCCGCGCGACGCCGTGGTCCAGGCTGCCAATATCATCAACCAGCATATGGCCGCCTTTATGAACCTTGCCGAGACCCCCGAGGTCGAGGAGGAGGCTTCGATCTTCGCTCCCGAGGTCACCAACGACAACGCCGAGCTGGACAAGCAGATCGAGGATCTGGACCTTTCCGTCCGTTCCTACAACTGCCTTAAGCGCGCCAGCATTCACTCGGTCCGTCAGCTCGTTGAGTTCTCGGAGAACGATCTGCTCAACATCCGTAACTTCGGTGTTAAGTCGATCGAGGAAGTGAAGGACAAGCTTGAGTCCATGGGCCTGAGCCTGAAGGCTTAATGCTTCGCATATTTGAGGAGAAACTAGACCATGCGTCATAACGTTAAGAAGGGCCTGAAGCTCGGCACCGATGCGAGCCACACCAAGGCCATGAAGAAGAGCCTTGCTAAGGCCCTCTTCGAGAACGACCGCATCAAGACCACCGAGACCCGCGCTAAGGCGCTGCGTTCGGTCGTCGATCCGATCATCACCTGGGCCAAGAAGGGCGACCTGCACTCTCGTCGTCTGGCTATCGCCAAGCTCGGCGATAAGCAGCTCGTTGCCGAGATCTTCGACAAGGCTGCTCAGGGCATGTGGCAGGACCGCAACGGCGGTTACACCCGCATCATGAAGCTCGGTAACCGCAAGGGCGACAACGCTCCCATCGTTATCATGGAGCTCGTCACCGAGCCTTGCACGCCTAAGGCCAAGAAGGCTGCTCCGGCCCCCAAGAAGGCCGCTGCTCCCAAGAAGGTCGAGGCTGCCGAGGAGGCTCCTGCTGAGGAGACCGCTGAGTAGACAATCCGTCTGCATAGGCTATATTCGAGGGGTACGTTCGCGTACCCCTCTTTTTTTGTCGAAATGCCATTGCCTGTTTGTTGGGAGCGTCCATGACCGCGCCGTCTGATTTCAATTCGATTCCCGAGCTCGATGCCACGCTCGTTTTCCGCGTGGCCTACGATGGCTCGTCCTACAGCGGCTTTGCCGAGCAGCCCGGTCAGACGACGGTTGCGGGCGAGCTGCGCCGCGCTATCGAGACGCTCCTGCGCCGTCCGATTGTCCTGACGTGCGCGGGGCGTACCGATGCCGGCGTACATGCCGTGGCTCAGTACATCAGCGTGCCCGTAACGGACGCTGAGCTCGCTTGTACGCGCCGTAGGTGGCTGCGGGCTATGGATGCCCTGCTACCCAAAGATATCGCCATAAACGAGGTCTACAAGGCCCGTAAAGGCTTTTCTGCACGCTTTGATGCGCGTTCGCGTACATATACGTACCGTATTGCCGATCGCGACGCGCGTCCCGTGCTCTCACGGGGTGCCGTGTGGTGGCATCGCTATCCCTTGGACGTCGAGGCCATGTCTGCGGCCTGTCCCGCGCTTTTGGGTGAGCAGGACTTTAAGAGCTTTTGCAAGGTCGCCTCTGCCGTGGGCAAGCCTACGCACCGCTGCGTGATGCGGGCCGAGTTTGGCCATGAGGTTGCGTTTGGCGAGGACATCCTGACGTTTACCATCGAGGGCAATGCGTTTCTGCATTCGATGGTCCGTACGATCGTTGGCACGCTTGTCGAGATTGGCATGCATCGCCGTAAACCCGAGTGGATGCGCGAGGTCATCGATGCTTGCGATCGTACCGCTGCGGGCCCCACGGCTCCTGCCTGCGGCCTTACGTTTATGGGCGTGGATTACGATCCCGCCGAGCTTGTCGTGCTCGACTAGGGGAGGGCTTGACGCGCCGTTCGTCGGCATCTGTCATCTGTGGGCTGCGCGTGTGCAACATCTGTTCTTGGCGTGCAGTGCAACCGGTGTCTCATTGCTTTTATTTATGGGGTGTACCATGAACCACGGTTTGATTCATTGCTGTCGAGAGGACGGATAACTTGGTTCGACGTGGCTCGCATCCGCGACTTTCGGTGATCCTGATTGTTGAGGGTTCGCCCAGTTATGCGATGCGCGCCCTCGAGAGTGTCCAGAACCAAGACCTCTACGATTTGCAAATTGTCGTCGTTTGCCGCGGCGTGGTGGCTGGTGTGCACCATTCGCTCGAAGTTGCCGCCGACAGGGACATTCATATTGATTTGATTGATATTGAGGACCCAGCGCCTGACGCCTGCCTGCGTGCCGGCTTTGCGGCTTCGCGCGGCTCCCAGATCATTGCGATGAATGCCAATGAGTGGTTTGCGCCGCAGTCCCTTTCGCAGATGGTCGAAAGCTCCTGCGACGCTTCTGCTGACATCGTGTTTCCCTCTGTTTCGCTCGATCGCTACGATGTTCACCGCGAACGTCATTCCCGAGTTTTGGACGCGACATCCGTTTCTGAAGATGAGGACCGGGCGGCTTGCCTGACCCAATTGGTTTCCTGTGGTTTAATCCGACAGACCTCTGGCGTGCTGTATGATCGCGCCCTTTTTGAGGCGTGCCTTGCGCATGGCGATGCGTTTCGAACGGTGTCTTTTTTGACGCTCGCGCTTTCGCAGGCAAAGCGCGTTTCGGGATGTGGCAGTGCCTGTTTTCATGCAGTGGCGCCGTCGATTACGGAGACGTTTGACCCCACAATGTTTGCCAGGCTTTCTGATGATATCGGGGCGCTCGACAGGCTTGCCGACTCGCTTGCCGTCGCGGGCGGTGGCGATCAGTTGAAGCTGGTCTGCCAGCGGTATTACTACGCCGGCCTGGTTGCCTGCATCGAAAATTTGTGTCTGAGCCCCCATGGGGTGTCTTCAATAGAGCGTTCGGCCCGTTTGCATGATATGCTCGAAGCGCAGCGTACCCGTCAGATGGTTGCGGCTCTTAAGGGCAATCATCGGGGCTTAGGTCTGCTCTATGGTTCGATAGCTAGTGCCAAGCCTATGCGGTGTGCGTTGTATACGCATCTGGTGGCCTTTTTCAATCGTTCGGGCGTCAGGACTGTCTAGTAGCGTGTTTTTCGAAATAAATTGCATGGAATTGTTTCGAAATGCGTTCTTATTCACTAAAACCCTCAAATAGCGCTAAACTATTCAATCACTAAGTGATTGTCTCCGCCATCTTTTGGAGTGAGGTTTTGTATGGCCAAAAAACGCAATGGGCGCCAGGATGCCATCAGAGATATTGTTCGCAATAAGGACGTACGTACGCAGCGCGTTTTGGTAGACGAGCTTCGCGCTATGGGTTTCGATTGCACGCAGGCGACCGTTTCGCGCGACATCGCGGACATGGGACTGCGTAAGCTCCCCGAGGGCATCTATGTCCTTGCCGAGGACCTGCATCTGCAGCGCATGGTTTCCGAGTTGGTTACCGGCGTGCTGCGCACCGATAATCTGGTTATGATCAAGGCACAGCCCGGTACGGCTTCTGGTATTGCCGCAGCGGTCGATGCCGCGGAGCTGCCCGACGTGCTTGGCTCGCTTGCCGGCAACGACACGATCTTGGTCATTGCACAGACGGCCGAGGACGGAGAGCGTCTTGAGGCGCTGATCAACAAGTTGAGTAACTCTCACAAGTAGGGGAGTTGCGGCATTGCTGCTGTGTCGATTGTTGCTAGAGGTAATTGCTAAGGGCGTTGACGAAGGTCAACGCCCTTTTTGCATGCCGGCGCCCGTTGTCCTATCGGTCTTGCGGCCGGGGCCGTCGTGGCATCTTGTGGCATCTGACGAAATAATGAAGCGCCCGAGCAGCGTACGTGCTGCTCGGGCGCCTTGTTGTCAGATGACGCTTTGCGCTTACTGGCCCGTAGAGGGGTCGGGCGTGGGTGTGGGCGTGGGATCGGGGGTAGGCGTCGGCG
>UQZH01000049.1 GCA_900545445.1 uncultured Collinsella sp.
GGCTCTATTTGGTGCCAGAGCCGTTTTCGTAAGCCTGTCGGGTAACGGGAATCGAACCCGGCAGGGTGCGAAGCTGAGAAAAATGCGTGAGCATTTTCCAGCGCAGCACGCAAGGGCCAATGGCCCGCAGCGAAACAAGGGTTTGCGAAGCAAACCCTTGGACTTCCCGTCGCCCGCTCCATAAGATAGTTTTAACGGCTTTGGCTCTATTTGGTGCCAGAGCCGTTTTCGTAAGCCTGTCGGGTAACGGGAATCGATGCCGCCCCACGCCCCTCCTAAGTTGCGGTGAAATACGGACTGTCTTTTGGCTTTTGCGAACCCGCTGAAGGCCTGAGTAGCTAATTTGGGACGGGCTTTTTTTGACTGCTCTAGCGATCGGCTGGCAAATGTGGTCAAAAGCCCGTCCTAAAATGACTGGTCTGGTGTTGAGCCACAAAAACGGCCCATCTACTACGTTTGGCCCGCAGGGGTCGACCATAGCAGCATTTTCGGAAAATCGGCAAGCCGTCTACGAGCGGTTTTGATTTTTCGGATTTCGGTATGGTCGAGGGTAATCGGTTAAACGTAGTAGATGGGCCCATTTCGTGGCGAACGGGGGCATTCGCGGTCCAAGGCTGACGGTTTCGGATGGCCAACCTGGAAGTTGCGGTGAATTAATTTCTGAAAAGCCCGAATAAGCCTAAATCCAGGAACTATTCCACCGCAACTTAGGAGGGGATAGGTTTAGCTGCGGGGGCGGTGGCGGAGCTTGTCGATGGTGGAGTCGGTGCTTCGGCTGTGGGCTTCGGCGGCGCGGTCGCGAGCGTCGGCTGCGGTTTGGCGCTTTCGGCGGTAATCGATCATGCCTTGGATGATGGGCTTACCAAAGCTCACGACATCATCGTTGTAGATGGCGGTTCGGGCTGCGAGGAGGCAGTCGGTAAAGTCCATATGGGTCTTGCCAAAAAGTTTGACGGCAAGGGCGACAACGGTGGGCTCGTCGACCATGACGTCATCGAGCAGCCTTTTCATGGCCGCAGCAATCTCAACGCGGGGAACCTTATAGACGTCGCGCAGCGTGACCACGACGCGCGTGATGATTTCGGGATAGACACGAGCGGTGCGCGTGGCGATGACCTTGGCGGCGCGCGGTGACAGGACTTCGTCGTCGTCAAGCAGGTAGCGTAGGATGACGGTCTCGTCGATGATGGTGCTACTCATGGATATCTACTTCCTCGGGACCCAAAATCGAATCGTCGCTTTCTGTGGCAAGGTATTCAATCCAGGCATTGCGCTCCTCGGAGCGGCGATTGGGGTCACCGTATGCTTTGAGCGATCCATAGGCGGCGGTGCCGTCCTTTGAGCGCACGGCGACCGGCTGAAAGGGGAGCTTGCGCATCAAAATGCTCTGCGCGACAAATAGACGGACGGCCTCGGCGAGCGATGTGCCCATGGCGTCGTAGAGATGTTCGGCATGCTGCTTGTCTTCCTCGCGAATGCGCACCTGCAGGATGGCTCGTTTTTGAGTCGATGACATCACTGGCCCCCTTAATGAGCGTGCAATATAGTCGGTCAAATGCGGCATGTGCCGATACTTGAGCATCTTATAACGATTACTTTATTTCGCTCAAGTAAATAACCATTAACTTGAATACAAGCGTAGTACATCTAAAATGAGAGCGCGTAAAAATCTCTGAGGCGTACGCATGTAATACACTCACCTTTATAGCTTCTAGAGAATAATTCCAACCTGCCAAAACCCCTGCAATACACCCGTATTGCAGGGCCTATGCTCAAGTTTGCCACCTGCAACTGCGTATATTTAACCTGTATATCGTTGGAGGAATTCTATCGAAGTGCCTGTTTCGCCGCATGCACTCGATACGCCGATGCCGGACCACGGGCGGTCCGGGGCAACGTCGACAGGGTCTCTCCGGCATGGGATTCAGGAGGGAGTGAACAACATGGGCAATAAACGAGTCGTAGCCGATTCCTCACGCTGCATTGGGTGCCAAACCTGTATGGCGGCGTGCATCGAGGCGCACGACATCCCCGGCAACATCGCCGCGCCGCGCCTGCGCGTGACGCGTACGTACGAGATCTCCGCACCGGTGGCTTGCCATCACTGCGAGGATGCCCCGTGTGCGAAGGCCTGTCCTACGGGCGCCTTGTTCTTTGATCCAAAGAACCATCGTATCGGCGTTAACGAGGACAACTGCATCGGCTGCAAGAGCTGCGTCATGGCATGCCCCTTTGGCGCCGTGAGCGTGGCGACCACGCAGGTTCCGGTCTTGATGGGCGACGTGCGCGTGGGTTCGCAGACCAAGAGCTTCGTGCTCAAGTGCGACCTGTGCGTGGACCGTCCCGGCGGTCCGGCGTGTGCCGAGGCGTGCCCGACCAAGGGCCTCACCCTGGTAGACGAGGGGCGCCTGGCAGAACTGACTGCCGAGCGTGCCCGCGCCACCATCGAAAACGAGGCGTAAGCGTTGGGGCGACAAGCCCAATGATTGTCAAATAAGTACCGAGCATTCGGTAGCAGAAAAAGGAAGGAGGGTGTCATGGAGAAGCATAAAGTGATCTGCCCGTACTGCGGCGCCGGTTGCCAGTTTAACCTCCTGGTCCAAAACGGCCAGGTCGTGGGCACCGAACCGCTCAACGGCATCACCAACCAGAGCGAGCTGTGCCTTAAGGGCATGAGCGGCTACGACTTCATCAACGACACCAAGATCTTGACTCCTCGCGTACTGCACCCGATGATCCGCCGCACTAAGGGCGCGGATCTTGAGCGCGTAAGCTGGGACGAGGCACTGGATTTCACCGCATCTAAGATGCAGGCCATAATTGACGAATATGGTCCTAATGCTGTCATGACCACCGGCTCTTCTCGAGGCGGCGGCAATGAGGCGAACTACGTCATGCAGAAGTTTACGCGTGCGTGCATCGGCACCCACAGCGTGGACAACTGCGCCCGTACTTGACACGGCCCTACTGTCCTCGGTCTGATGGACACGGTTGGTTCAGGTTGCATGTCATGCTCCATCCCCGGTATGGAGGATGCGGGCTGCATTTTCCTCTTCGGCTATAACCCTGCCGATTCGCACCCCATCGTCGCAAGGCGTATCGTGCGAGCCAAAGAAAAGGGTTGCAAGATCATCGTCGCCGATCCGCGCCATATCGAAACCGCACGTATCGCCGATCTCTACCTTCCGATCAAGAACGGTTGCAACGTTGCGTTCCTCAACGCCTTTGCCAACTGTCTGGTCAACGATGGCCTCTACGACAAGGAATTCGTCGCCGAGCACACGAACGGCTTTGACGAGTGGTGGGAGACCATCAAGAACTACACTCCCGAATCTGTACAGGACATCACGGGTGTCGAGCCCGCGTTGATCCACCAAGCTGCCGAGATGTACGCCACGGCGAAGCCCTCTGCCATCATTGGCTGGGGCATGGGCGTATGCCAGCAGAAGCAGAACCTGAAGACGGTGCACACCATCGCCTCCATCGCCTGCGTTGCCGGCCAGATCGGCAAACCCAATTCCGGCCTCGCGCCCGTGCGCGGTCAGAATAACGTCCAGGGCTCCTGCGATATGGGCATGCTGCCCAACCTGTACCCTGGCTACCAGAAAGTCACCGACCCCGCAGTGCGTGCCAAGTTTGCCAAAGCTTGGGGCGTGCCCGAGGAAAAGCTCCCGCTCGAGGAGGGCTACAAGCTCACTGATCTGGGCCACCTGGTCGACGAGGGCAAGGTGCACTGCTTCTACAACTACGGCGAGGACCCGGTGCAGACCGAGCCCGATTCGGCCGGTATGCGCAAGACGCTCTCCGAGCTGGATCTGTTCATTTGCCAGGACATCTTTATGACGCAGACGACCATGCTCGCCGACGTCATCCTGCCCGCTACCTCTTGGGGCGAGCACGAGGGTGTCTTTACCGCATCCGACCGTAGCTTCCAGCACTTTGACGCGGCCGTTCCGCCCAAGGGCGAGTGCCGCCACGACTGGGAGATCTTCGCGGACCTGTCCACGCGCATGGGCTACCCCATGCACTACGACAACACCGAGCAGATCTGGAACGAGTGCATTAGCCTGTGCCCCAACTTTGTGGGCGCGACCTACGAGAAGATGGCTCCCGAGGGCGGCTACGCCCAGTGGCCGGTCAAGAGCACCGATGTGAACGACCACGGTACGCCCGACATGTTCGCTGGTGGCAAGTTCACCACCAAGGACGGCCGCGCCAACCTGATGGCGCACGACTGGGAGGCGCCCTCCGAGCTTCCCGACGATGAGTACCCGCTCATTCTGTGCACCGTCCGCGAGGTCGGCCACTACAGCTGCCGTTCGATGACCGGCAACTGCAAGACGCTGGCGCTGCTTGCCGATGAGCCCGGTTTTGTCCGCATGAATCCCGCGGACGCCCAGGCGCGCGGCATCAAGAACGGCGACATCGTCTCGATTCACAGCCGCCGCGGTCAGGTATACAGCCGCGCCGACGTGAGCGACCGTATCAACAAGGGCACGGTCTATATGACCTACCAGTGGTGGATCGGCAAGTGCAACGAGCTGACCATGCACAAGGTCGACCCGGTCTCGCACACGCCCGAGGACAAGTTCTCCGCCTGCCAGGTCGACGCTATCGCCGACCAGGTCTGGGCCGAGGGCGAGGTCGAGCGTCAGTACACCGAGCTCAAGCAGGCTCTGGTGGACGCCGCCGCTCCTCAGGACGTTGAGCCCGGCGCCGCCAAGTTCGACGACGAGGCGCACGTGAACCAAATCGTGTAGTCCCGTTCTCGTTGGCTTTTTGGGCCGGGCGTCCCGTACGTTCGGGAGCCCGGCCCGTTATTTTGAAAGGAAGTGGGGATGAACCGCTTCATCGACATCAACCCGGAGAGGTGCATCGGCTGCGGAACATGCCAGTCCGCCTGTGCCGACGCCCACCGGATGCAGGGTCTTCAGGATACGCCGCGCCTGGCGCTCGTGAAGACCGGCGGTATTTCGGCCGCCCTTGCCTGCCACCATTGCGAGGGTGCCCCCTGCGCCGAGGTTTGCCCGGTGAATGCCATCGAGCACGATGGCGACCGCATCCACGTCAAGGAGCAGGAGTGCATCGGGTGCAGGCTGTGCGCCATCGCGTGCCCCTTCGGAGCCATCCATCCCGATGGCACGTCTATCGCCGGTGTCGCAGGCATGTGCGATCCGACGCCTTCGTATCCTAAGTCCCTGAGCAGCCTTCTTACGTGGGCTCCCGGCCAGTACACCTGCGCTGTCAAGTGCGACCTGTGCGCCTTCGATCCGGACGGCCCGCATTGTGTGGCGGCGTGCCCCACCAAGGCGCTGACCGTCATGGGCGGCGCGGCCGATCGCGAGCTCGACGAGGCCAAGCGCCTGCGCTCGATCGAAAACGGTCCGGTCGTCGACGTTACCGCTGTGGCCCAGGGCTTGTCCGAGAAAGCAGAAGGGAGCGTAAAGAATGGATAGCATGACGCTGTTTATCGCATCGCTTGCCGTCTCGTGCATCGGTGCGCTCGCCTCGGTTCTGCTGATCAAGGCCGATAACGCCGCCAAGACCGCCGGCTGCCTTATCGGCGCCGTCGCCGCGGTGCTTTCGTTTGTGGCCGGTATCCAGGCCGTGCTGGGCGATGTCACGTCGGTCGACACCATCGTGTTCTTCCCGTTTGCCCATTTCCAGCTGCTGCTCAATCAGCTGTCCGGCCTGTTCGTGGCGCTCATCTCGGTGCTCGCGTTTGCCGGTTCGATCTACGGTCTCAACTACTTCGACGAGTACCCGGGCAAGGTCGGGCGCGCCGGCTTCTTTATGAACACCTTCGTGGCGTCCATGATGCTCGTCATCACCGCCGACAACGTGTTTTGGTTCCTGGTGGCCTTTGAGCTTATGTCGCTGACCTCGTACTTCCTGGTCGTGATCGAGGAGAACGAGAACTCCATCCATGGCGGTTGGCTCTACTTTGTGATCGCGCACGTGGGCTTTGTGCTCATCATGGCGAGCTTCCTCACCATGACCAACTTCGCCGGTGGCTCGTTTGCCTTTGCGGATTTCCGCGCTACGCAGTTTAGTCCCGCGGTCGCATCCGTGTGCTTCGTGCTCGCCTTCTTTGGCTTTGGCGCCAAGGCCGGTATCATCCCGCTGCACGGCTGGCTGCCCAAGGCACATCCCGAGGCGCCGTCCAACGTGTCGGCCCTCATGTCCGGCGGCATGATCAAGATCGGTATCTTCGGCATCCTCAAGGTTGGTCTCGACCTGCTCTCCGCCTCGGGCGTTCAGGTCTGGTGGGGCCTTATGGTCATGGTCTTCGGTGCGATCTCGTCGGTCCTCGGCGTGGCCTTCGCCCTGCAGGAGCATGACATCAAGCGCCTGCTGGCCTATCACTCCGTCGAGAACATCGGCATCATTCTGCTCGGCGTTGGCGCCTCCATGGCCGCCATGGCGCTCAACTCGGTCGGCATCGCCGTCCTGGCTCTGATGGCCGCCCTCTACCACACGTTTAACCACGCGATGTTTAAGGGCGAGCTGTTCTTGGGCGCCGGTGCGCTGCTGTACTCCACGGGTACGCGCAATATGGAGAAGATGGGCGGTCTGTTCCGTCGTATGCCGGCAACGGCCATCTGCTTCCTCGTTGGCGCGCTTGCCATCTCGGCCATCCCGCCCTTCAACGGCTTCGTGTCCGAGTGGTTTACCTACCAGTCGCTGTTTAACGCCGCCATGCAGGGCGACAAGGCCGTCATGATCGTGGCCGTGTTCGCTGCCGTCGCGCTTGCCATTACCGGCGCTCTGGCTGTCATGTGCTTCGTCAAGGCCTATGGCGTCTCCTTTGCCTCCGCGCCCCGCTCCGAGGCCGCTGCCAATGCCAAGGAGGTTCCCGCCCCCATGGTGTTTGCGCAGGGCCTGCTCGCGGCCATCTGCGTCGTGCTGGGCATTGGCGCTCCCGTGATCGCGCCCGTGCTGGTCGATGTCGCCGCGTCCGTGCTGCATCCGTACGGTGGCGTGTTTGCCGCCGAGGGCATGGAGCTCATGAACCAGTACTCCGGCGCTGCCACCTCCACGCCCGCGATCGCCATTGCGCTCGTGGTGCTTGTCGGTCTTGCCTGCGGTTATCGCAAGCTCAAGACCGTCGGCAAGGTGCAGAAGTCCCAGCCGTGGGCATGCGGCTATGCTCCCAACGAGCATATGCCCGTCGTGGCCACGACCTTTGCCTCCGAGGTGTCCTGGTTTATGCAGCCGCTCTACACGCTGCGTGACCGCTGCACGGCCGTCTGCTGGTCCATCGCGCACTTCTTCCAGAAGCTCACCGGTGTGGCCGAGGCTGTGGAGCCCGTACCCGACAAGGTTCTCGTCGATGCCCCGCATAAGGGTGTCGAGAAGCTCGCCGACCTCGCGACTAAGCTCGAGGGCGGCAACTACAGCATCTATATCTGCTACATCGTCGCGGCACTCGTGGTGTTCCTCGTGCTCGCCGTGCAAATGGGTTAAGGAGGGGAGAGCATGAACAACATCGTACTTGCCGTTCTGCAGGGCGTGGTCGTCATGGCCGTCGCACCGTTCTTCTCCGGTCTCGGCCGCGTGATCCGCGCCAAGATGCACAACCGTCGCGGCCCCAGCATCATGCAGGACTACCGCGACCTGGCCAAGCTCTTTGCGCGCCCCGAGTCCCAGAGCGAGGATGCGAGCTTTGCGCTGCGCATCATGCCGCCGCTGTTCTTCGCCGTCGCCTTTATGCTCGCGATGGGCCTGCCGCTCTTTACGGCACAAAGCCCCATCCCGGTCTTTGGTGACGCCATCACCATCATGTACAGCCTGGCGCTCGCCCGCTTCTTCTTCGCCCTCTGCGGTGTGGATTCGTCCAACGCCTACGCCGGTATCGGCGGCGTCCGCGAGCTGCTCATGAGTGTGCTCATCGAGCCGTCCATGCTGTTGGCGCTGTTTGCCGCCGCCCTGGTGTGCGGTTCCACCGACATCGCCACCATGGGTCAGCACATCATGACAGGCGCCATCGACGCGCCGGTCGCCGTGATCCTTGCCGGCATTGCCTTTGCGATCGCCTGCTTCATGGAACTCGGCAAGCTGCCGTTTGATCAGGCCGAGGCCGAGCAGGAGCTTCAGGAAGGTCCGCTTGCCGAGCTTTCCGGCCCGTCGCTCGCCATGGCCAAGCTTGCCATGTCCATGAAACAGGTCCTGGTCGTCGCTTGGTTCTGCGCGATCTTCGTCCCCTGGGGCGAGCCCGCGACCGTGGGCACCGCCGCCGTTCTGGGCGCGGTCATCTTCCTGGTGAAGTGCCTGATCGGCTTTGTCGTGTGCGGCGTGATCGAGAACTCCTGCTCGCGCTCGCGTTTTAAGGTGCTCGGCAATCAGACCTGGGCCGTCGTGGGCATTGCCGTTCTGGCATTTGTCTTCGTGGTCGTCGGCGTGTAGGAGAAGGGAGAAACAATGTCATTTGCAGTCAGTCTGTCCCTTCTCGGCTTGGTCGCTATCGCGGCCCCGATGGTGGCCTCGGTGCTCGTCGCCCTGTTCCCCCGTCCGTACGCCAAGTGGTTCAGCGTTTTGGGTGCCGCCGTCTCGACGGCCTGCACCATCGCCCTCGCCGCGAATTTCGCTGGCGCCGGCATGCCCGACACGCAGGTCCCCCTGATCTCGTTTGGGCAGACCCTCGTCATGGGATTTACCTTCGATCGCATGAGCACGCTGCTCGCGCCCGCCTTTGTGGGTATCGGCCTGCTTGTCGTGATCTATTCGATTCCGTATATGAGCGAGAACAACCGTGAGCATCCCGATGCGCCGCGTCGTCGCTTCTACGCGTACCTCGCGACCTTCATCGGCGCCATGGCCGGCCTCGTGTACAGCTCGACCCTTTTGGGCCAGCTCGTGTTCTTTGAGATCACGGGCGCGTGCTCTTGGGGCCTCATTAGCTACTACATGACGCCTACGGCCAAGAAGGCCGGCATGAAGGCCCTGATCATCACGCATATCGGTGCGCTCGGTCTGTATCTGGGCGCCGCCATCGTGTTTGCCCACACCGGCACCTTCGCCATCACCGCGATTGCCGGCCTCGACGCCAAGCTCAAGGCCATCGTCCTTTTGCTCGTGCTGTTTGCGGCCTGGGCCAAGTCCGCACAGGTTCCCATGTACATGTGGCTGCCTTCGGCCATGGAGGCGCCGACGCCTGTTTCGGCCTACCTGCATGGTGCCTCGATGGTTAAGGTCGGTGTGTGCGTGTTCGCGCGTGCACTCGTCTCTGCCGGCGAGATTCCCGAGATCGTGGGCTGGGTTGCCATTATCGACGCCATGGTCACCATGCTCTTTGGTTTCCTGATGTACCTGCCGCAAAAGGACATGAAGCGTCTGCTGGCCTTCTCCACGATCGCCCAGCTCTCCTATGTGTTCTTTGGTCTGGGCCTTTCGGTCTTTGGCAGCCAGCTGGCCTTTGACGGTGCCGTGTGCCATATCTTTAACCACGCGTTCGCCAAGACCCTGTTCTTCCTGATTGCCGGTTCGTTCTCCTTTACGCTCGGCACGCGTATGCTGCCCAAGCTTCGCGGCATCGTAAAGAAGTACCCGATCTCGGGCGTGGGCTTTGGTGTCGCGGCGCTCGCCATCGCCGGCGTGCCGCCCATGAACACGTTCTTCTCGAAGTTCCAGATCATCGCCGGCGGCTTTTCTGTGGGTGCCGGCAACGTCGCGATCCTGGTGCTCGTGTGCATCATGGTCGCCGAGACCGTCGCCACCTTTGCCTGGTTCCTCAAGTGGATGGGCTATTGCCTGCCCGGAGAGCCGAGCGAAGAGGTCGCTGCGGGTGCCCCGCTTCCCCGCGCGATGGCGTTCGTGTTCATCGTGCTCATCATCATGGTCATCGTCAGCGGCCCGCTTTCGGCCAGCTGGATCGGTTAGGAGGTAGAACGACATGGGTTATTCGATCGTCAACATCCTTGGCGGCCTTCTGATCGTCACGTCCACCATGGTGGTCGTCTCCAAGAACATCAAACATGCCATCAACTGGTATGCGGTGCAGTCGCTGGTGCTCGTGGGGCTGCTCGCTACGCTCGGTGCCACCACCGGTGCGCAGGAGCTGCTTATGTGGGCTGGATCTGCCTTTATCACCAAGGTTGTCCTGGTCCCTTATATCCTCAACCGCGCATACAAGAAGATGGGCGAGCCGAGCGACGCATCGCTCAAGGCCGGTCTTAAGCCCGCGTGGGCCATTTGCATCATCGCCGTGGAGGTCGCGATTTGCTTTGCCGTCGTGACGCAGATCAGCCTGCCCACGGCCGAGGTCGCAACGCCTGCGCTCGCTATTAGCTTCGCTCACTTCTTTGTGGGCCTCACCTGCATCATCTCGCAGCGCAACATCATGAAGCAGATCTTTGGATACTGCCTTATGGAAAACGGCAGCCATGTGACGCTTGCGCTTTTGGCCCCCACCGCTCCCGAGATCATCGAGATCGGTATCGCCACCGACGCCATCTTTGCCGTCATCATCATGTCCATCGTCGTGCGTCGCATTTGGGACGACTCCCACTCGCTCGATGCGCGCGACCTGTCCGAGCTGAGGGGGTAGTCCATGGAAACGTTGATTCTCGCCCTGCTCGCGACTCCTTTGGTGTTCTCGCTGGTCATGGCATTTTTGCCCAAGAACACGTCCTATAACGTGTTTGCCGGTCTCAACCTGGTCTCCGTCGCAGCCGTCCTGGTGCTGTCGATTATGACGGCCGGTGACGTCCTTATGAGCGGCGACACCGCGAGCGCTCTTGGCCTGTGGTTTCACCTCGATTCGCTGGGCGCCATCTTTGTGCTGCTCATCGGCTTTATCGGTTTTCTTACGGGGCTGTTCTCGCTGCCCTATGTAAAGGCCGATATCGAGGAGGGCTCCATGCCCGCCGAGCGCGCCAAGCAGTATTTTGCGCTGTTTAGCCTGTTCGTGTTCACCATGCTGCTCGCGTGCCTGTCCAACAACATGATCCTCACGTGGGCCGCCGTGGAGGCAACCACGCTTTCCACCGTGTTCCTCGTGGGTATCTACAAGAACAAGACGGCCCTCGAGGCTTCTTGGAAGTATGCGATGGTCTGCACCGCCGGCGTGGCCTTTGGCCTGTTCGGTACGCTGCTGATCTACGCCAACGCCGCCGACGTGATTCCCAACGCCCACGAGGCCGCATTCCTGTCGTGCGTGCTGCCGTATGCCGACCAGTTCGACCCGACGCTCATGCGCCTCGCCTTTGCGTTTATCGTGATCGGCTTTGGCACCAAGGCCGGCCTGTTCCCCATGCACACTTGGCTGCCCGATGCCCACTCCCAGGCCCCGAGCCCTGTTTCGGCCCTGCTCTCGGGCGTGCTGCTTAAGTGCGCCATGCTTGTGATCATGCGCTTCTACGGCTTTACCATCCAGGCCGTGGGCGCCGAGTATCCGCAACTTTTGCTGCTGATCGTCGGCACGCTGTCCATTTTGGTGGCGGCACTTTCGATGTTTCGCCAGGACGACCTCAAGCGCCGCTTTGCGTACTCGTCTGTGGAGAACGTGGGCGTTATCGCCCTGTGCCTGGGTATCGGTGGCCCTCTGGGTATCGCCGCGGCCCTGCTGCACTGCGTGTTCCACGGCTTTACCAAGACGCTTGCCTTCTGCGTGTCCGGCAACATTCAGCACGCCTTTGGCACGCGTAGCCTGGCTAAGATCCAGGGTGTCGTCGAGGTTGCTCCCGCAACCGCCGCGCTCGCCGTCCTGGCGCTGCTCGGTCTTGGTGCCTTCCCGCCCTTTGGCATGTTTATCTCCGAGTTCCTGACTTTTGTCGCCGGTGTTACCGCTGGTCCCATGTGGCTGGTCGTCGTGGTCGCCCTCGGTCTTACCGTGGCCATCTCCGCGCTCACCCGCATCGCGCTCAAGTCGGTATTCGGCCATGCGCCCCAGGGCATGGGCAAGCATGAGGCCCCGGCGCTCATGCTTATCCCTGAAATCATCCTGGCTGTCATGATCTTGTGGTTTGGCATCGCCACCCCGCTGCCTCTCGTGCACGGTGTGGAGACCGCGACCGGCATCGTGCTCGAGCAGAGCACCGAGGAGCTTCACGCGACGCCGATGTACCGCGCTGTGTTCGGTACCGAGACCGCTCAGAGCGAGGTGGAGTAACGAATGATTGAAACTGAGAACAAGGTGTATGCCCGCCGCTGCGAGAGCCATGTCGAGGCCCTGCGCCGCGCCGTTCCGGGCTGCATCGAGAAGGTCGAGTGGCAGTGCGAGGACCAGCTGACGATCACCGTCAAGCAGGACAAGCTGCCCGAGGCCGTCCACTACCTGTACTACGAGCGCTACGGCTGGATTCCCGTAATCATCGGCAACGACGAGCGCAGTCTGTGCGGTCGCTACGCCGTGTACTACGTCATCTCCATGGAGGGGGAGGACCCCGGCTGGGTGACCGTGCGCACCGAGGTCGATCCCGCCAAGATGACGTTCCCGTCCGTGACGCCCTTTGTCCCCGCCTGCGTGTGGGGCGAGCGCGAGCTGCGCGATATGTTTGGCCTGATCCCCGAGGGTCTGCCCGATCGTCGCCGCCTGGTGCTGCCCGATGACTGGCCCAGCGGCCTGTACCCGCTGCGCAAGGACTCCATGGACTACCGCTTCCGTCCCGCTCCCGCGAGCGACATGGAAAACTACGAGTTCTTGGCCGATACCAAGGGCAAGGAGACGACGCTCGTCCCCATGGGCCCGCTGCACATTACCTCCGACGAGCCCGGCCACTTCCGCCTGTTCGTTGAGGGCGAGACGATCGTCGACGCCGACTACCGTCTGTTCTACGTGCACCGCGGTATGGAGAAGGTCGCCGAGACGCGCCTGAACTATGACGCCGTGACGTTCCTCGCCGACCGCATCTGCGGCATCTGCGGCTGCGCCCACTCGGTGGCCTATGCCGAGGCCGTCGAGCGCGCCCAGGGCATTCATGTCCCGCCGCGCGCCCAGTACATCCGCGCCATCATGCTCGAGGTCGAGCGTCTGCACTCGCATCTGCTCAACATTGGCCTGGCATCGCACTACACGGGCTTCGACTCCGGCTTCCAGCAGTTCTTCCGCGTCCGCGAGAAGTCCATGGACCTGGCCGAGAAGCTTTCCGGTCACCGCAAGACCTACGGCCTCAACGTGATCGGCGGCGTGCGTCGCGACATTTTGGCCGAGCAGAAGCTCTCCACGCTCACGACCATCCACCAGCTGCGCTCCGAGGTTCAGGAACTCGTCGACATGCTGCTCTCCACGCCCAACTTTATCGAGCGTACGAGCGGTATCGGCATTCTGGACCGCAAGATCGCTCGCGACTTCTCGCCGGTCGGCCCGCTCATGCGTGGCTCTGGCTATGCCCGCGACGTGCGCTTTGACCATCCCTTCGATGGCTACGCCGATCCGGATGTCCAAAAGATGCACGCCGCCACGGCAGACACCTGCGATGCCTTCGGCCGTACCGCCGTTCGCATCCAGGAGGTCTACGATTCGATCGACATGATCGAGACCATGCTCGAGAACTGCCCGTCGGGCCCCATCCTCACTACGGATTGGGAGTACACCCCGCACAAGTACGCCATCGGCGCCACCGAGGCACCGAGCGGCGAGGACGTGCACTGGGCCATGCTCGGCAACAACCAGAAGTGCTACCGCTGGCGCGCCAAGGCCGCCACGTACAGCAACTGGCCGGTCCTGCGCTACATGTTCCGCGGCAACACCGTGGGCGACGCGGCGCTGATCGTCGGCTCGCTCGACCCGTGCTACTCCTGCACCGACCGCGTGACGGTGACCGATGTCGCCGCCAAGCGCGACCACGTGCTCGACAAGGAGCAGTTCGAGAACGTCTGGCGCGACAAGTCGCCGCTCGCGGGCGAGGGCACCATGGCCGCTCCGCTCGATGAGGAGGCGCTCTAATATGCTGAAGCTTTGGAAGGTTAACGCCAAGGCCGGCGACGCGACGGTCAAGTACCCGTTTGCGCCGTTCCCCACCAACAAGGACATGCGCGGTAAGCCCGAGCACAATGCCGAGCTCTGCATCGCCTGCGGTGCCTGCGGCGTGGCGTGCCCGGCCGATGCCATTCGCATGGACACCGACCTTGCGGCCGATACCATTACCTGGTCGATCGACTACGGCCGCTGCATCTTCTGCGGTCGCTGTGAGGAAGCCTGCCCCATGGAGGCCATCAAGCTTACCGAGGAGTTTGAGCTGGCCGTCATGAGCAAGGACGACCTCACCAGCAAGAGCGTCTATACGCTCGAGCACTGCTCGCGTTGCGGCAAGCCGTTTGCCCCGCACAAGGAGATCGACTACGCCAAGCGCCTGCTGCAAAAGGCCGGCGGCATGGAGGCCGAGCAGGCCGCCCGTACCGTCGGTATGTGCCAGGAGTGCAAGCGCGAGCTCGACGCCCTGCGCGCCAAGGGCCGCCCGGAGCTCACGGCGGATAACCTCGCGCGCATCATCGAGCTCTGGACGA
>UQZH01000050.1 GCA_900545445.1 uncultured Collinsella sp.
ATCGTAGCCCGAGACGGTCCCGGGCTGACAATTTCGACTGTAATGGACGTTCTTACATGACTAGTCTGTGGTGTCGTCATCTTCGGCGAGCTGGGGGAACACGGCATTTTTGGGCATGGTGACCTTCGTCAGCGAGGTGAGCTTTTTGCTCAGCGATGTATCCGTCTTGACCAGATCGCTCAATGTCACGATTTTGTAGCCGTCGGCAATAAGCCCGTCGATAATCTGCGGCAGCGCCTCGAGCGTCTGCTCGGCGCATTCATCGTTATCGGTCAGCAGCACAATGTTGCCCGGCGTCACCGAATCGAGCACCGTCGAGACCTGCTCGTCGGCACCGTTGAGCAGCCAGTCGCCCGAATCGATATTCCACGAGACCACAGCGGACACCAAGTCCATCGCATCAATCCAGTTTTGCTCGTCAAAGGCTGCGTAGGGAGCACGCAAAAGCATCGTCGACGTTCCGGTCGCGGACTTGATCGCCTCAGTGCCCTTCGAAACCTGCTCGCGCACCGCATCGCGGTCCTGGCCCTTGAGCGATTCGTCTCGGTAACTGTTGGAGCCGACCTCGCAGCCAGCATCGACAATCGCCTTGGCAGTAGCAGGCGAGGCCTCGGCCGCATCACCCGACAGGAAGAACGTCGCAGTGACGCCCTTTTCCTTGAGCACCTGCAAGATCTGCTTGGTCGCGCCGCTCGGGCCCTCATCAAACGTCAGCGCTACGTACTTTTCGTTGCCCTTGGGCGCCACGCTCGCGCACTCGACCACGCAATCGGTGGCGGGCACGACCTCGCCGCGGTCCTGCGTCTTACCCGATTGCTCGCCGACCCACACCTCAGAGCGACCCTGGATACCCCACGTCTTAACGTACTCGATGGCACCCGTGCCCTCGACCTTGAGCTTGGGCTCGATAACCGTCGCCTGGACCTCGTGCTTCTCGTACATGTCACGGCCGTCTTTGACCGTCACCTTCTCGCCGCCCGTAAGCTCGCGGCTTTTCCACTTGCCCTGTTTTATGCGCTTGCCGTCCACTTTTACCGACAGCTTTTCGCCGCCATGGCGAGTAAGCACGCTGTCGTCAACGGCCAGCAAGTCCCCGGCGTCGTAGGTATCGGTCAGCTCCTGGTCGTCGATGAGATTTTGCAGCGTAGATCCGACACGCACCGCAGTCTCCTGGCCGTTGAGGACGACATCCACGCTGCGGTTGACGTAGCCCACGACGGCAGCGATAAACAGCACGAGTGCGCAGCCCACGGCGATGAGCGCATAGGGCAGGCGAGACGGACGACGGGGCGTGCGGCCGCTGCCGATGCGAGCGCTTCGGTCGCTAAAGCCGCGGCTATGGTTGAGATACATCGCGCCGGGCTTACGGTGACGCTTGCGCTGACCGCTGGGCAACTGCCCCAGATCGCGGCGCGCCGTCGGACGCGCGCCCGAGCGTCCGTTTAAGTTAGATCCGTTTTGGCGCATGTGCCCTCCCCCATAAACACAGCGAGCCGGAGCAACATGTCTCCGGCTCGCCTCCCATCATTTGGTACGTCGCTATTTGCTAGCTTTTGACGAGCCCCCGCTCGCCTTTTGATATTCGTCCTTAAAGGCCTTGAACATACCGCGCGTCTTGCCGAGCTGCTTGCCCAGTGCGCGACTGCCCTTGTCCACGGCGACCGAACCCTTGTCATCGAGCACCTTAGCGCCCTTCTTGACCTTATCGCCCACCACGACGCTTGCCTCGGCAGCCTTTGCAGCGGCACCGCCCGAATACCCGAGCGACTTGACTTCGTCCGAAACGATCATCGCGCCGTCCGCATAGCCGCGCAGCATCGTGGGCGGCATCTGCGTGTCGCCCACCAGCACACTCGAGGCAGTGCCAGTGGTCACATAGAACGTCTGCACGATGCCCGAACGCGGCTTGAACTCCACATCCGAGCAATAGCCCACGACATCGCCCGACTCCGTGCGCACGTCCATGCCAACCCAGATAATGCAATCATCCAGGTTGATGTCGAGGCGCTTGGCCGCAGCGGCATCGTAGGTGCCCTTGACGTCATCAACCGCGATGGCGCCCTCGTAGACACCAATGGCATCGAGCGCCACAAACCGGTCGGGGCGCTCGATCATGCCCGCGATATCGGACTGGCGAACCATAAAGCCCACCACGCGCGTGCCGCCCGGGGTAAAGACCGGAAAGTGAATCTTGCCGAGCTTTTTAGGGCTGCGCGGCGTGCCGTCCTTTTTAGTGCGCTTATCCTCGGTAGGCTTGCGATAGATCTTGGCGCCGACAAAATCCCCGGCGCGCATTATGCCTCGGTCGAAGGCTCCGCGGCCTCGGCGTCAGCCTCGACGGCGTTCTCGACCACGACATCGGCGGCGGGCGTCACGTTACCGCCCGAGATGGCGTCGTTGAGCTGCTCTCGCAGCTGGTCCATGCGCTCGCGGGCAAGGTCAACCTTGGCACGCAGGTCATCGGTCTTGGCATCGACCATCGGGCCAAAATCGTTAACCGCGGCGCGGGCCTCCTCGGCACCGTGCTCGTAGGTATCGCGCATGTTATCCCAGGCGTCGTTGGCGATATCGGCAGCCATGGCGCGGGTCTCGGCGCCCGAGCGCGGAGCCAGGGCAACGCCGATAATGGCGCCGGCGGCGGCACCGAAGAGCGCACCCGAGATAAAGTTGAAAGTCTTACCCATGTTCATTCCTCTCCTGCGGGCACCTCGGCGCCCACCGTTTGAATGCTGTCCATTATACCCGCAGCACAGCGCTTGCCGTCTTGCTCATCTGCGTACGGTAAAGGCGCAGGTACATGATGGTGATAAGCGGGTGAGCCTACTCCTGCGGCATGGCAGGCATGGCCACCGTGGCGGCCGGGTCCTCGCCGGCGCCGTCAACGAGCGGCAGCGCTCCCTCGCGCGCGGGGGCAACCGGAGCCGTCGCCGCACCACCGTAGACGGCAGCGGGGGCCTCATGGCTCTCGGCGGTCGCGCCCTCGGTATCGATTACCTCCTGCGGCTCGTCGTCAAAGCTCGGGACGCCCTGGGGCTCCGCGGGCTCGGCCTCGACGGTCTCCTCGGCAGGCGCCTCGTCGACAGGCTCGACGGCCTCCTCGGCAGGCGTCTCGCCCTCGTTCGCGTCCCCGGTCTCGCCCTCGGCATTCGCGGCGGCGACGGCCTCGTGCGGGTCCTTGCCCTCGGCCTCGGCGCGCATGCCCAGTACCAGGTTGCGCAAACCCGCAACCGTACCGTCCACATCGGGAGCGGGCTGGTCGGCATGCAGATAGGCCCAATCCATCATAAAGGTCGCCGAAGACAGCGCGCCGATGGCCAGCGCGTCGTCGGGACACGAAAGCTCGACCTCAAAGACGCGCTCATCGTGCTCGCTCACGCGGGTGCGGCCGCACGAAATGCTGCCGGCAAGCCCGGTCTCGTTCATGAGCTCGACCGTCACGTGCTCCAGCAGATGGCAAAGCTCGGTCTGGCCCATGCAGTCCTGGAATTCGCGACCGGAATCGCCCAGGCACAGATGCTTGGCAATCGCGGGTACCAGGTAGTACACGCGCGCCGTGGCCTCGATGTCCTCCGAGGTCATAAGCGGCATGCCGGGGTTCACCAGCACATGCGCGCAGATCTTGTCCTCGCTGACGGTGACCTTAAGGATGTTGAACAGGCCTGCCATAACTCTCCCCTACTCTTCCTTGCCCTACTCGTCGCCGTCGTGCGGGTCCGCAGAACCCGCGTCCGGCGCCGCCGGCTTATCTGCCGAGGACTCGGTATCCTTCTTATCGGTTTCGGCCGGAGCGATCACGCGAATGAGCGAGATGCGCTGGCCACGCATCGACTGCACCTTAAACTTGTACCCCGCAACCTCAAACACCTCTCCGATGTCGGGCACCGAGTCGCAAAGCTCCAAAATCCAGCCGGCGATGGTCTCATAATCATCGCTTTCCTCGAGCGGCCAACCAAGCTCAATCGCGTCATCGCACGAAAAACGCCCATCGACAAGCCACTCGCGGCGCGAAAGGCGCGTGAGGTACTTGTTGTCGGGGTCGAACTCGTCCTCGATCTCGCCCACGATCTCCTCGACGATGTCCTCGATGGTGATGATGCCGGCCGTGCCACCGTACTCGTCCACGACCACTACAATCTGGTCGTGCGAGGTCTGCATCTCGGACAGCAGCGGCAGGATGTCCTTGGTGTCGGGCACAAAGGTGGCGTCGCGCAAAAAGTCGGCGATGGGCTGGTCGCCCTTGCCGTCGAGCGAAGGCTGAATCAGGTCCTTGATGTGCGCGATGCCCACGACGTTGTCGGGATCCTCATGATAGACGGGGATGCGGCTAAAGCCGGTCTGGCGCATAGCGGACAGCACGTCGGCGACCGTCTCGTCGTCCTCGCACATGGTGGTGTCCACGCGCGGCACCATGACCTCGCGGGCAACGGTGTCGCCCAGGTCGAAGATCTCGTGGATCATGCGCTTTTCCTCGTCGAGCAGATCGTCCTGCTCCGAGACCATGTACTTGATCTCTTCCTCCGAGACGTTCTGGCGATCATCGGCGCTCTTGATGCGCAGGATGCGGGCCAAGCCGTCTGAGCAGGCACCGGTCAGCCACACGAGCGGACGGGCGATCTTTTGGAACACGGAGAGCGGTCCCACGACCTGCTTGGATACGCCCTCGGCGTTAGCGAGACCGATGCGCTTGGGCACGAGCTCGCCAATCACGATGGACACAAAGGCGACGGCGACAGTGATGATGACCGGCGCCAGGCCGCGCGCGATGGCGGAAAGCGGCGCGATGCCAAAGCTCATGAGCCACGTGGCAAGCGGGTCGGACAGGCTCGTCGAGGCGACGGCGGACGAGGCAAAGCCCACGAGCGTGATGGCGACCTGGATGGTGGCGAGCAGCTGGTCGGAATCGGCGGCCAGCTTAATGGCGCGCTCGGCGCGTTTGTCGCCTTCCTCGGCCTCGTGCTCCAGCACAGCGCGCTTTGCCGTGGTGAGCGCCATCTCGGACATGGAGAAGTAGCCGTTGATGAGGGTCAAAACGAGGGTGGTGATAAGGGAGATGGTTATGTCCATCGGGAGTTTCTCGAACCTCCAAGATTCGGGACGTCGATTAAAACGTTGGTGGCGGATACGGCAATTGCACTGGCGACCGAGCGGGGGCACGGGCGCTGGCGTGGTCGCTAGATTACGAAAAGGATCACCGCCATGAACTGGAAGATGCTGCCGGCGAGCACCCACAGGTGAAACACGCTGTGCAGATAGCGCACGTTTTTGGCGATATAGAACGGCACGCCCGCGGTGTAGCACACGCCGCCGACGGCGAGCAGGGCAAGTGCCACGGGGTTGAGCAGCAACACGAGCTCGGGCAGCTTAAAGACAACGAGCCAGCCCATCAGCAGGTAGACCAGGCCGCTTACCCAGTGCGGTTGACGCTCACGCATAAAGCACTCGAGGGCGATGCCGATAATGGCGATGGCCCATACGGCAAAGAACAGCGCAGGGCCGCCGTCGTTTGCGAGCGTGATGAGGCAAAACGGCGTATAGCTGCCGGCTATGAGCAGGTAGATGCAGCTGTGGTCGATGATGCGAAACACGCGCTTGGCGCGCGCGGGCTGAATCGCGTGGTAGAGCGTGGAGGCTAGGTATTCGAGGATAATGCTGACGCCATAGACAATTGCCGCGGCCATGTGGGCTGGGCCTCCGCCGCGCAGGGCGGCGAATACGATCAGGAGCACCAGGCCCGCGATACCCAGCAGGCAGCCGACACCATGGGTGACGGAGTTCATGATCTCCTCGCCCACCGTGTAGCGTGGAACGGCCGCGGTCTTGGGTCGCGGCTTAGAACTGTCGCTCGAATCGGACATGCCGGTTACATCCTCCAATAGTAAAGAGTTCTCAACACTATATCAAAGCGTCTGGATACGTGCGAAATTTGCACCTTACGTGACCCTTTGTTTACCCATTCTTTGTTTGTTGACGCATCAACGGCGAACATCCATAATGCGCTTGCATTGAATGTTGATGTATTAACATCTTATAGGAGAATACCGCATGGCTCAAAACGCACGTTCCCATCGAAAGCTCAAGATAGCCGGCATCGTTGCACTGGTGGTTGTCGTTGTGCTGCTCGGATTTGCCGGCAACTTTCTGTTTGACTTCGCGCTGAATCCCCAAGCGCCGTACACCATGAAGATGATGCAGGATAGCAAGAACGACAAAGAAGGCGAGCAGCCGGATGCCGAGGACACCGAGGCGCGGGCATGGTTTAAAGAAAACCGCAAGAGCAGCAGCCTCACCGCAGATGACGGAACCGAGCTCGCCGCTTGGTTTTTTGCCGCCTCGGAGAACGCCCACGATTACGCCGTCTGCCTGCATGGATATACCAACGAGCCCATCGGCATGGCCCGATACGTCAAGCGATTCCACGACCGCGGCATGAACGTGCTCGCGCCTGCCGCCCGCGCCCACGAGCGCTCCGGCGGCGACTATATCGGCATGGGCTGGCCCGAGCGGCTCGATGTCGTTGCATGGATTGGGCGGATCGTTCAGGCTGACCCCGAGGCGCGCATCCTGGTCTTTGGCGAGTCGATGGGTGCAGCAACTGCCATGAACGTCGCGGGGGAATCTCTACCCGCAAACGTAAAATGCATTATCGAGGACTGTGGTTATACGAGTGTTTGGGACGAGTTTTCCCTGCAACTCAAGGACGTGTTCGGCCTGCCCAGCTTTCCCTTGCTCGATGTAGCAAACTTGGTGTGCAACGTGCGCGCGGGCTACGACTTTCATAAGGCAAGCAGTGTGGAGCAACTCAAACACGCGACGGTTCCCATGCTGTTTATCCACGGCGACCAGGACACCTTTGTGCCGTACGACATGCTCGACCAAAACTACGACGCGTGCGCCAGCAAGGTTAAACAGAAGCTCACTATCCACGGCGCCACCCACGCCAAGAGTGCGCAAGTTGACCCCGAGCTCTACTGGAACACGGTCAACAACTTCCTCGACGAGTATTTTTAGGCAAAAAGCAACGTCTGGGGCTTTATCTGACCCCTTATTTTCGGAAGTATGCGGCAAAATCTGGAACTGCCGACCAGACCGCAGTTTTACCAACAATTTATCAGGGGTTTTGTTGCCAAAAAATGTCGTGTGCTCGGCGGTCTCGAAATTTGCCGCATACTTCCGGAAAGCCGCCCGCGAGCGCTGTGCTCACGGGCGGCTTTTGCTCAACTAACGCTACAAAGGCGCTTGTTTTGTCCAATAGATAGGCGCTATTTGACCTCGATGAGCTCGTACTTGCTCGTGCCCAGGCCGATCTTCTCGGCGTGCGCGATGCAGGTGCGCCAGTCGGTGTCGGGATGCGTGATGCAGAAGGGGTCCTTGGCCTGATCGCCCTCCAGATGCTCGTGGTTGTGCTCCATCTTGGCCGCGCTATCGGTGAGCTCGGTGTTGGGCAGCAGCTCGGATGCCATGACGGCGTCGGCGCAGGCCTGGTCGATGGCGACCGGGTCGAAGCTCGCGAACATGCCGATATCGTTGACGATGGGCGTGTCGTTTTCGGGATGGCAGTCGCAGTTGGGGCTAATGTCCATGGCGAGCGAAATGTGGAAGCTCGGGCGGCCGTCGACGACGGCCTTGGTGTACTCGGCGATCTTGCAGTTGAGCACGTCGGCCGCGGCGTCATAGCCGGGCTTGATGGCGTCCTGGTTGCACACGCCGATGCAGCGGCCGCAACCCACGCAGCGATCGTGGTCGATGGCGGCCACGTGGACCGTGCGGGTGTTACCGTTGGCAAGCTCGCGCTCGCGGGTGTCGTCAAACGAGATAGCGTTGTGCGCACAGACCTTTTCGCAGGCACGGCAGCCAACACAGTGCTCGGTCGCGACGTTCGGCTTGCCGGCGGCATGCTGCTCCATCTTGCCGGCACGGCTGCCGCCTCCCATGCCCAGGTTCTTCATGGCGCCGCCAAAGCCGGCCTGCTCATGGCCCTTAAAGTGGGTGAGGCTGATCACGATATCGGCGTCCATGAGAGCCTGACCGATCTTGGCCTCGCGCACGTACTCGCCGCCCTCGACCGGGACGAGTGCCTCGTCGGTGCCCTTGAGGCCGTCGGCGATGATGATCTGGCAGCCCGTGGCATACGGGGTAAAACCGTTCTGGTAGGCGGTATCGATGTGCTCGAGCGCGTTTTTGCGGCTACCCACATAGAGCGTATTGCAGTCGGTGAGGAAGGGCTTGCCTCCCAGCTCCTTCACGACATCCGCGACGGCGCGAGCGTAGTTGGGGCGCAAAAAGCTCAGATTGCCCAGCTCGCCAAAGTGAATCTTGATGGCGACGAACTTGTTCTCAAAGTCGATCTGCTCGATACCGGCGTGACGGATGAGGCGCTTGAGCTTGTCGAGCTGGCTCTCGCGAGCATGCGTGCGCAGGTTGGTAAAGTACACCTTTGCCGGTGCTGCGGGTGCGGTTGCGGTCATAGATCTATCCCCTCGGTCTATATGGCGTTACAGACATAAGAGGATGGTACCCGCTGAAGTAGGGTCAAAGTCAAGCGCGAAACCGAGTCGTTGGGGACGTTCTTAAACGACTACTCTTGGACTTTGAGGGCCTCGGCCAGGCTCACGCGCGTGATAGAACGCGTGTGTAGCAGCGCCACGACCAGGTAGGTCGCAAAGCCAATGCCGACGCATGCAACCATGGACCAAGCGGGCACGTAGATCTCGATATTGCCGTTGTAGGCGAGCAGCATCGAGCGGAAGATGGCCGTGAGCGAGCCGATAATGACCGGCAGACTCAGCACGAGCGACGCCACCACGCACAGCGTGATCGAGCGGATGTACAGATGCGAGATCTCGCTATCGCGATAGCCAAAGACTTTCATGTAGCTGATCGACCGGGCGCTGTGGTCGATCACAGCCTTGGTCAGCAGGTACATAAACAGCAGGAAGATAAACACCGCGAGCCCAACCATCATTCCGATCATTTTGCTCATCATGCCGATAAACTGGTCGCCCACGGCGCGCATGTCGTCGGGCGTGGTGTCGCCGGCAAAGTAACGAGCATCGAGATCGAGCTTCTCGTCGCTCACATAGCCGTTAAAGTAGGCGGCGTCGTTGTCGAACAGCTCGTTAAAGTCGTCGATACTCATATAGATATTCATGTCCGACTTGGAGCCCCAGGCACAGTCCTTGCCCGCGTACTCAAGGGAATAATGCTCGCCCTCGTACTTGTCGCCGAGCGTGACCTTCTGGCCCTTGCTCCAGCCAAACTTATCGAGCAGACCGCCGCCAAAGACGACGCGTCCATCGCCGACGTTGAGGTCTTTCCAATAGCGCGAATCGGATGAAATGCCGTAGACGGAAATCGTCTCCTCGCCATTACCATCGCCGCGGTCGTATTGCAGCTGGTAAACGGCGTATTTCTCGGCCTGCGCGATTGCGCCCGCGCCGTTGTCGGTCGTATTGACCGGGTGGATATCGTCGTTGTCAGTGTCGATCTTAGAGGCCTTGTCGATCAGGTCGATAGCCTCGTCACGGTCGCAGCCGAGGGCATCGGCAAGATCGTCAAGGCGCGCGTAGAGCGCATCTTTCTTGTCCTGGACCTTGGCAAGCGCGTCCTGCGCTGCGGTCAGGCTCTCGGCAGACGGAGATGCGGTCGCAGCATCGGCTGCCGCCTGCGCCGCATCGGCCGCGTCGTCAAGCTCGTCATCGGCATCCTGGGCGGCGGTGAGGAGCGCGCCGTCAACCGACTGCAAGCGCTCGAGTGCTGACCACTGCTCACGCTCCTCGGCGGTGCCCTCGAGCTCCAGCGGCGCCTTGAGCGTGTACTGGTGCTCGGCGACCAGGCTCGTCTTCAGGTTGTCCGCGTAGTGCGTCATCGTGGGCAGAATCGCCAGGCCAAAAAGCATCAGCAGCGACGCAAATGCAATACCCACGAAGAGCGTGGCGAAGTTGCCCAGGTTGCGCAGGAAGATACGCAGGCGGAAGCGGGAAACAAAGCCCATGCGCTCCGACAGCTGCAGGCCGCGCTTGGTGCCAGACTTGCCGCTCGCCTCGTGGCGAAGAAACTGCAGCGGCGTCTTACCCATTTTGCGAAGCAGACCCACCAGCGTGATGAGGATGAGCGCGGCGGCGGGAACCACGGCGCACTTCACAAAGATCTCCCGGCTCCAGTACACCTGGAAGGGCGGCAGGCTGTACGAACCGTAATAGAGGCTGCGCATGGGCTCGGTAAAGAACACAACGCCGAGCGCAGTGCCCAAAAGCGCCGCGACCACGCCCACGATGGCGGGAAGCGCGAGGTAGTGCAGCACGATCTCGCGTCGACGATAGCCGCTGGCGAGCAGCGTGCCGATGATGGCGCTCTCCTCCTCGATGGTGGCGTCGGTAAGGACCACAAAGACAAACGCCATAATCACGATGATGATGTCGAGCAGCGTCATCCACATCATGGAGTCGCCGTCTACGTCGTCGCGTGCGTAGCCAATGCCCTGGTTGGAATCGGCGTCGATGAGGTCATCCACGCGTGCATCGGCATCGGTCAGCGCCTCGACCATATCCTGCTCCGCATCGATGCGATCCGCGGTGGGGAGGTCGCAATCGGTAAAGATAAAGGAATAGGTGTAGGCAGGCGCGCCACCGGCGTCCTCAAGCGCGGCAAAGCCGGCGTCGGTGACCTCGGCCACGCCGTACGTGATGGTGTTCACCGTAAAGTCCGAATTGTCGAGGAACAGCGCCTGGCTATCGGGCTGGGTCATGATGCCGCAGATGGTGTAGGTGCGACCCTCGAGCTCGACTCTATCGCCCACGGACAGGTTGTTATTGGTGGCAAAGACACGGTCGATGGCCACCTCGTCATCCGTCTTGGGCTCCTTGCCCTCACAGTAGGACGCGATATCGACCTTGGTGCGGTGCGCATAGGTGCGCAGCGTGCGCTTGGTGCCGTCGTCGCCGGCGGTCTTTTTTATGATGGCGTCGATGGAGAAATTCTTGTAGAGCGTGACGCCGCCGACGTCGTCGGCCGCGTCCTCGGCGGCCTTGAGTTGATCGTCGGTAGCCTCGAAGGAGGTGGTCACGCGGCCGTCCTCAATCGTGTACGCATTGCGCATGTCGTCGATAAGGCAACCGATGGAATGCGCCGCGAGCAAAAAGCCCGAGGTGAGAGCGATGCTTCCGCACATAAGCAAAAAGATTCCCAGGTACTTGCCGATATTGCGGCGCAGCTCGCGCGGGAGACGTTTTGCGAGAGGTGTCATGGCGCCGCCTACCAATCGAGTTCGGCGGCCGCGACGGGCGACTCGTTGAGCTCATCCTCGACGATGCGCCCGTCGCGCAGGCGCAGCACGCGATTTGCCATGCGCGCGATGGCGGCATTGTGGGTGACAATGATGATGGTGCAGCCGTAGGTGCGGTTTACATCCTCCATGAGCTGCAAGATTTCCTTGGACGTCTTGTAATCAAGCGCGCCCGTGGGCTCGTCGCACAGCAGCAGACCCGGGTTTTTGACGAGCGCGCGGCCGATGGCACAGCGCTGCTGCTGGCCACCCGAAACCTGGCGCGGAAACTTGTTGCGGTGCTCGTAGAGGCCCAGTGAACGCAGCAGGTCGTCGACATTGAGCGGGTTTTTGGACAGATGCGCCGTGACCTCGATGTTCTCCTTGATGGTGAGATCGGGCACCAGATTGTAGAACTGGAAGGCAAAGCCCAGCTCACGGCGGCGATACTCGCCCAGGTCGGTAGGCTTAAGCACCGTGAGGTCGCAGCCGTCCACCAGAATAGAGCCGGCATCGGCATCCTCCAGGCCGCCGATCAGGTTAAGAAACGTCGATTTGCCCGAACCCGAAGGCCCCAGCATGACGCAGATCTCGCCACGATTGATGGACGTGTCGATGCCATCGAGTACCGTCAGGCGCGCATCACCGTCGCCGTAGTGCTTTTTGAGATCCTTAACCTGGACGTAGGCTTTCTGCGTTGCCATGGTATCCCCCACTGTTAGCCTCATACTACTTTATGAGCGTAATAGTAAACCTTGGCGAACTATTTTGGAGCGAGGCTTGGGATTTATTTCAGACTGGTCATTGGGGACGTTCTTAAATGACCAGGTGGCTAAGCACGGGATTTGGTGCGCGAGAGGGCGAGGCCTACGGCGGCGATGGCCGCGGCAAAGAGCACCGTGACGCCCAGGTCGCAGGCGATGTCACCCAGCACGGCGGACGTCAAATCCGAGGCAAGCGCCTTGCCGATCGCGTCGTTCACCCAATATGTCGGCACAAAGTGCGCCACGGTCTGCACGGCCGATCCCATGAGCGACAGCGGCATCCAGGCGCCGCCCAAAAACGTCATGAGCATGCCAAGCAGGTTGCCCACACCGTTGAGCAGCTCCTCGCGCGCGCCCAGACTCGAAAGGGCAAAGCCAACGGCCAGTGGCGTGCATGCCAGGGCAAACGTCGCCGCCAGTGCCAGGCACACACGCCCCACGCCGACCTCGGCGACCGCGCCGGCAAAGCCCACGACGCCCATCATGCTCGACACAAACCAGATGCAGACGGTGAGTACGGCGGCGGCCGCAAACACGGCAAGCGAACGCTGGCGCTCGGAGATTGGGCCGGCATCCATACGACGCACGCGCTCGGGCTCGTTCATGCCCGAGAACACCAGCCCCACCGACACGATGACCGACGAGATAATCGCGTACGCACCAAAGTTGAAGTACGACTCGAGCGTGGCGGCGGCCGTCGAGTCGACCTTGACCTGCTCGATCTGGACCTCCGCACGCTCGGCGGCAGCATGCTCGGCAGCCTTGGCAACGTCGCCGTTGGAGGCAGTGGGCTCAAGCGCCGCCGCAGCGCCCGCGAGTGAGATCCAGTGCGAGGCCTCGGCAGACGAAAGCGCCGCCGCCATGGTGCCAGCGCCGTAGGTCACATCGAGCTTGGGCAGGGACTCCCCCGCGCGGGCGGCTGCAACGAGGTCGCCCTCAAACCCCTCCGGGATAAAGAACACGCAGTCGGCACTGCCCTTGGCGCTGTTGCTCTTGGAGAGCGCGTCCGCAAGGTCGTAGGTGTCGTCGTCGACGCCCGTGACCAGCTCAAAGCGCGAACCCAGATGCTTGGTAAGCGCACGCGAAAGATCGCTGTCGTCGCGATCGACCACGATCACGTTGGCATCGTAGGGCTTGTACTCGGTGAGCTGCGACGAGTTCCAGCTCACCGATGCCGCGATAAACACACCCATGAGCGAGATGAACACCGTGTAGATGAGCAGATAGAGCGGGTGTGCGAGCGCCATGCGAAGCGCAGTCTTAAAGGTGCTCATAGCGACTCCTTCCAAAGATCAGCGTGGCGGTGGCAACGAACAGCAGCGCCATCAGGACGAGCGCGCCGGCGCGAACGGCAAAGGGGCCCAGGTCCTCAAAGAAATACAGGCGGTTGAACATGTCGCAGATAAGCTTGACGGGGTTGAGCCAGCACTCGGCCGGACAGGCGCGGGCGACGTCGTCGGCAAGCGCCATCGCCGGCTCGCCGTAGAGGCCGGCGAACAAGGCGCACGTG